>JAIRUI010000011.1 GCA_031254455.1 Chitinispirillales bacterium
TTGGAGTAGAAGTTATCCATTCGTCGCCGCGCAAAACGTTTGTGATTTTCATAAGTTTGTCATCGACAACGTTAGCCAAATGATATGTCGGAAATTTGTCGGTTTTAAGCAAAACGAAATCGTCCTGCGTATTCGTATCAAACGAAATTTCACCGCGAACTGCGTCAACAAACGAAATTGTGCGATTTTGTGGAATCGCTAAACGAATCACAAATTTTTCGGATTTCGCTCGCTCGTCGGACTGGGATTTTGACAAATTTCTGCATTTTTTATCGTATCCAAAAACGCCTGTTCCTGCATTTTCCTGCTCTTGCCGCAACTGCGACAAACGTTCTTCCGAGCAAAAACAGCGGTAAGCAAGCCCTTTTTCTAGTAATTCGCCGGCATATTTGTCGTATAAATCCAATCTCTGCGACTGAAAGTATGGACCGCATTCGCCGCCTGCGTTTGGACCTTCGTCCCAGTTCAATCCGAGCCAGTTCAGCGAGGTAAAAATTTCATTGAGAGCGTTTTCGTTGTATCGCGAACGGTCTGTGTCTTCAATTCTCAAAAGAAATTTCCCGCCGGTTTTTTTGGCGAAAAACCAATTGAATAAGGCGGTTCTTGCCCCGCCTACATGCAAGTATCCGGTCGGCGAAGGCGCAAATCTAACACGAATTTCGTTCATATTTCCTCTTATTTCGTATTATTTTTTCGTTGAAATAAAATTCGGCTTGTAAAATACTTTTTGCGCCGAAGCAATATAGGCGAGTCTGAAAGTTTGGCTGCCAAAAAGAAAATGAATTTTAACAACTTAAATTAAAATTGAAAATTTATACAAATTATTTTTTTAACGCCGTTTCTTGTTTGTTTACTCGTCAATATTGTATTTTTCTGCAGATTTTTTTCTATTTGGAGAGATATATGAGATTTGTCGGTATTTTTTCGGCTTTTGCAGTTCTACTTATTCCGGTATTAGCAAAGGCGAATAATCAGGCGCAAAACGAAAAGGAGATTACTATGAAAGACGGTTTATATGCGGTGATGCACACAAGCAAAGGCGATATTAAATTACGGCTGGAATTTGAAAAAACTCCGCTTACGGCCGCCAATTTTGTGGGGCTTGCGGAAGGGAAAATTCAGAATGTCGCGAAAGAAAAAGGCGATCCTTTCTATAACGGGGTAATTTTTCACAGGGTTATAGAGAATTTTATGATTCAGGGCGGCGATCCGACCGGAACGGGGCGTGGCGGACCGGGATATATGTTTCCCGATGAAATAAACGCAGATTTGAAGCATTCGAGCGCAGGAATTTTATCTATGGCAAATGCCGGTCCCGCAACCAACGGAAGTCAATTTTTTATTACGCATTCGCCACAGCCGCATTTGGACGGAAAACATACCGTTTTCGGCAAAGTTATTGAAGGAATGGACGTTGTAAATTCAATTAAACCGAACGATATGATTGATTCCATTACAATTTTGCGCATAGGCGAGAAAGCGCAGAAGTTCATTGCAAACCAGGAACATTTTGAAGCGCTTTTGAATAATTATGGAGACATGGAAAAACAGAGAAACGCCGAATCAAATAAAAAAATGATGTCTGAAATTAAAAACAAATATCCTAACATGATTGAAGCGAAAGAAGGTTATTACTATGTCGTGAAAAAAGAAGGCGAAGGAGATGAAACTCCTGAAAAAGGAAAGGATGTTTTGTCCCATTACACCGGAAGATTTCTTGACGGAAGCGTGTTTGACTCATCGCTAAAAAGAGGCGCTTTCAAATTCAATGTCGGAACGGGACAGGTTATCGCCGGTTGGGATTTTGCTTTTTTGAGTATGAAAAAAGGTGAAAAAAGAACTATTATCCTTCCACCCGATTTGGCGTACGGAGCGCGCGGCGCTGGCGGAATCATTCCTCCAAATTCCTGGCTTGTGTTTGACGTGGAATTACTTGATTTTTAAACATAAAAACAGACCGTTATTTTTTATGCTTAATTTATCTTGAATCAAGAGGATAAGGAAATTAAATAATGAAAAAAGAAACTAAATCAGAACTCATTGCCTTTATTGTTGCTATTATAATTGGGACACTTATTATGTATGTGCTTACAGCAATTTGTATTTATGACGATTTTTCAAATGGCCCTGATAATATTACATTTTTTCAAGCATTCTATAGCACCTTTTTTGTTCTATTAAAACCAAATGTTTTATTAGACACTTTATTAAAATTTGGAACTTTGATGCTTGTCCCACTTTTAACGTTTATCGTCATTAGACGGCGGCTTTCCAAATGAAAGAAACAAGACATGAAAAAAGAAACTAAATCAGAACTCATTGCCTTTTTTGTTGCTATTGTAGTTGAAACACTTATTTTTTATACTATCATAGCTATGTCTATTTATTATGATTCTTTAAATGACCATGACAATTTCACTTTTTTTTCTGTATTCTGTGGCACTTTTTTTATTCTGTTAAAACCGAGCATTTTGTTAGACACTCTATTAAAATTCGGAACGTTGATATTCGTTCCACTTTTAACGTTTATCGTCATTAGACGGCAGCTTTCTAAATGAAGGAATATTACCTTTAATTTCAGCATTAAAACCATCTTTTGATACAGAAAAATCCGTTGGTTTTATGTATAACTTATCATACTTGTTTTTCCATTTATCCACTACTCTTTCTATCTCACTTTTAGGCTTCTTTATCCGCTCAAGATTTAAATCTACGTTGTTGTGAAAAATAGCATCGCGTAAATTTATATTTCTCCTGTTCATTTTATTGATAACGTCTTGCCCATATTCTACAAGTTTTTTATCTGTTTTGATTCCAAGACGATTATCTATTTCGTCAATTATCCGCTCATGATATTTTGAAGGTAATTTATCGGCGCATAAAGATATTTCACGATTTTTATTTTCTACATCGCTTACTTTTCTTATATCGCTTTTTGGTTCATATATTCTTCAATTCCTCTTTGCTTTTCTTCCGGAGGCAGTTCTAAAAGATACTTTTTCCATTCTTCGTCAGTCATTTTAAATCCTTTCTTTAAATTATTAGGCTTGTTTTAAGGTCTTTCTAAAACTTAACTAAATTACTATAATTAAACAAAAATAAACTAACAAATTATTACTGTTTTTTAAAAACTCTCTCATTTTATCAATTTGTTATATGCTCTTTTGTATTCTGTTGTGTATTCAGTTTGACATTTAATTTTACTCATATTACACTCCTTTTTTTTGATTTAATAACTAAATTTCCTACTTTCATTATTATCCATAACATATTTTACAACTCTCAAAGGAGCCTGTTATGAAAGAAAAACCAAATTCAGAACTAATCGCATTTGCCTTTGCTGTCGTAGTTTGGATAATTACTGCTTATTTAATTACGTCTATAATTTTGTATAATAATAACCCTGGACTTGCGATACTTGATACACTTCATGTGGCTGTTCTTGTTTTATTAAAACCAAACGTTTTATTGGACACTCTGTTTAAAACAGGAACAACTATGATTTTCCCTCTTTTAACGTTTATTGTCGTCAGGCGACGATTTTCCAAATGAAAGAAACAAGACATGAAAAAAGAAACTAAATCAGAACTCGTTGCGTTTGCTATTGCGATTATAGTTGAAACATTTATTTTTTATGTGATTATAGCCATGTCTATTTATGATGATTTTTTAAACGACCCTGATAATTTTACATTTTTTCAAGTATTTTGTGGCACTATTTTTATCTTGTTAAAACCAAGCATTTTATTAGACACAGTGTTAAAATTCGGAATGTTGATATTCATTCCTCTTTTAACGTTTATTGTCATTAGGCGGCGGCTTTCTAAATGATGGAATATTGCCTTTAATTTCAGCATTAAATCCATCTTTTGACACTTTGAAATTTTTTGGTTTTACGGGTAAATTATCATATATGTTTTTTCCTTTATCTACTACCCTTTCTATATTATTTTTAGGCTTCTTTATCCGCTCAAGATTTAAATCTACGTTGTTGTGAAAAATAGCATCGCGTAAATTTATATTTCTCCTGTTCATTTTATCGATTACATTCTGCCCATATTCTACAAGTTTTTTATCTGTTTTGATTCCAAGACGATTATCTATTTCGTCAATTATCCGCTCATGAAATTTCGGAGATAATTTATCGCCGTATAAAGATATTTCACGGTTTTTATTTTCCACATCGCTTACTTTTCTTATATCGCTTTTTGGTTCTTTTATAGGATTTATATCCGGTTTTTTATCGCTCTCGTTAAGCCATTTTCCAAAATCAAAACTATTGACGCTTTTATTTGTTTTCTCTACACCCAAAATACCGCTCAAAATATCAATCTTATTAACATTCTTATTCGAATCGTTCATATATTCTTCAATTCCTCTTTGCTTTTCTCCCGGAGGCAGTTCTAAAAGATACTTTTTCCAGTCTTCATCTGTCATTTTAAATCCTTTCTATAATCTTCTCTTCGCTATAAACACCCATTTTAGAGAATTTCTCAATCCGCGCCAGCGCTCTTTTTTGAGGTGTGGGTTTTTCGAGTTTTTCAATTTCTTCAATTAACGCTTTTTTCACGTTTTCAAACGTCTGTGCGTGGTTACTATGCGCGCCGTTTTTTGGCTCTTCTATTATTCTGTCTATAATTCCAAAACTCAACAAATCGTTTGCCGTTATCTTTAACGCGTTTGCGGCAAATTCCGCTTTTGCGCCGTCCCGCCATAAAATTCCGGCGCAGCCTTCCGGAGAAATAACCGAATAAACAGCGTTTTCAAGCATCATGACGCAGTCGCCTACCCCGATCCCAAGAGCGCCGCCGCTTCCGCCTTCGCCTACGACAACACATAAAACCGGTACTTGCAATTTTGTCATTTCGACCAAATTTCTTGCAATCGCTTCCGCTTGCCCGCGTTCCTCTCCTTCAATTCCAGGATACGCCCCCGAAGTGTCGATAAGCGTAATTATCGGAATGTTGAATTTTTGCGCCAATTCCATAAGGCGAAGCGCTTTTCTGTATCCGTCTGGAAGAGCCATCCCGAATCTGTGTTCGGCTTTTTGATGTACGTCGATTCCTCCTTTATTATGCCCGATAAGCATAATCGGCTTGCCGTCCAATCTTGCAAAGCCGCCGCAAATCGCCTTGTCGTCGGAAAATCTTCTGTCGCCGTGAAGTTCGACAAAATCCGTGAAAACGCCCTTTGCATAGTCTGAAAAATATGGTCTGTTAGGATTTCTTGCAACTATAGTCGCCTCCCAAGAAGTGTTTTTAGTTTTGACTGTTTTTTCGGTCATTTGCCGCCTCCCGCCGTCTGTCGGTTATAAAAAGACAAAATACCGGAAATTGTTTTTTTCATTTCACTGCGGGATACGACTTTATCGACAAATCCGTGTTCCAATAAATATTCCGCTGTTTGAAATTCGTCCGGAAGTTTTTGTTTTATGGTGTTTTCGATGACTCTTCGTCCCGCAAACGCAATCAACGCCCCTTTTTCTGCGATATTTATGTCGCCGACCATCGCAAACGAAGCCGAGACGCCGCCCGTAGTCGGATCGGTTAAAATCGAAATATAAGGTATATTTTTTTCGTTAAGCATAGAAATAGCCGCGCAGGTTTTTGCCATTTGCATAAGCGAAAAGATTCCCTCCTGCATCCTTGCGCCGCCGGAAGCCGAAACTATAAGCAAAGGAATTTTTGAATTTAACGCTTTCATAGCGATTCTGTAGATTTTTTCACCTGTTCCGCTTCCCAAACTCCCGCCTAAAAATCTAAAATCCATAATTGCGGCGGCAACTTCAATCCCGTTTATTTTTCCAGCGCCGGTTATCACGGATTCGTTTAATCCGGTAATGTTTTTTGCCGAAGAAATTCTATCGACGTAAGACGATTTCGCATCGACGAATTTTAAAGGATCATTGGGTGAAACGGAAGAATCTTCCTGCAAAAACGTATCTTTGTCGAATAACAAGTCAATTCTTTCTTGAGCGTTCAGACGCTCGTGAAATTCACATTTTGGACAAACTTTATCGTTTTTCTCAAATTCGTCCTTTAACACCGGTTTATTGCATGCGGAACATTTTATCCAAATATTTTCATTTTTTAATTTTTTTTCTTTGTGGTTAAACCATCCCATCCGTTCTCCTTTAAACATATCTTAATGAAAACAAATATACTATTTTTACGAATAACGAATATATCAAAGCATAAAAATTACGAAAAAACTATGTTTCTACGTATAAAAAAAGTATTTTGTTGCGTAAAATAAACTGGAGTTTTTGTGTATAATTTCAACGAATCGATAAAAATACTCATTCCGGCGTATAAAGCGGAAAATGAATTACTGAAAACTATTCCGTCTCTGCAAAAAAAAGCGCCGAAAGAAAATATTGTTGTAGTTATTGACGGGATTTTTGACGACAGCGAAAAATTATGCAATGATTTTGGAATTAAAACCGTTATTCATGAAAAAAATCGCGGAAAAGGCGCGGCTATTTTAAGCGGATTTAGACAGATGTCCAAAGACGTGCGATGGGTGATAACAATGGATGCCGACGGGCAGCATTCTCCTGACGATTTAGACGTGTTTCTTGAAAAAATAAGGACTGCAGACGAAAAAACGGCGATAATACTGGGAGCAAGAAAACGTTCTGTAAAAACGATGCCATTAATGCGGATTTTTTCTAATTGGGCGACGTCCGCTTTTATTTCGTTTATCACAAAACAAAAAATTTTGGACAGTCAATGCGGATACCGTGCGTACAGACTGCCCGCTTTTTTTTCAATAAAATGTAAATTTTTTCGTTTTGAAATGGAATCTGAATGTATTTTACGGCTAAAAAGTAACGGTTTTGTTGTAGATAATGTTCCTATAAGAACTCTTTACAACGCCCAAACGAGCCATATTTCGCATTTTATCGACACTTTTCGGTGGGTGAGAGCAATGTTGGTTACTATTAAAGAAATTAAAAGAGATAAGAGGTAATATATGAATAGTACGATGGCGCCCGACATATCAATGAAAAAACTTTTAGCCCAACTTATACAAAAAGGAATTACCGATAAACATATTCTTGAAGCGATAGCGAACGTCCCTAGACACCTTTTCGTTGAAGACGCTTTAGCGGGAAGAGCTTATGATGACATTACCTTGCCTATAGGAAACGGACAAACAATATCGCAGCCGTCCGTAGTCGCTCTGATGACAAGTGTTTTGGAAATATCGGACGGACTAAAAGTTTTGGAAATCGGAACCGGTTCCGGTTATCAGTCGGCTATTTTGTCTCATTTTACAAGACGTCTTTTTACCGTGGAACGCTTCAGCAACCTTTTAGAAAAAGCAAAAAGACGACATACGGATTTAAAAATAACAAATATTTCATATCGGCTCGGCGACGGGACGCTTGGTTGGACGGGTCAGGGACTTTTTGACAGAATTATTGTCACGGCGGGCGCTCCTTCTCTACCCGGTCCGCTGTTTGAACAACTTGCGCCTGACGGTAAGCTTATAATCCCTACAGGCAGTAAAGAAGAGCAGAGTCTTACTCTCTATACCAAACGGAGCGACGGGACTATGGCGTTCAAAAAATTCGGCAAAGTGACTTTTGTTCCTCTTGTCGGACAATACGGGTGGAAACCGGACGAAAAGTAATAAACTCAAAAATAATATTCGGAGTGTAGCGCAGTCTGGTAGCGCACCACGTTCGGGACGTGGGGGTCGGAGGTTCAAATCCTCTCACTCCGATTCGCTTTTATAAAATGTAAGTTTTTTCTATAATTTCAAACCTAAATATTTTATCTTCTATAAGAAATTTTTGGAAATTTACACCTGTGACTAACCCATCAATAACCTAACTCTACAAGGCTATTTAGGGTTCAGACAATTATATTATTTGTATCTTATTAATATTTCAAACATCCAATAAAAGAATTTATGAATAAAACAGAAAAAATATATTTGAGGAAACTTAAAAAAGTATTTTTGGTCTAATGATTATAATAAAATTTGGTAGAGGAGATAAAAATGAAAAATTTCAACGGTGAATTTGCAAATGAAGCGGAAGATTGGAACAAGTTATCTATGCAGGAAAAAGAAAAAATTTACAAAGAAGACGTGGAACAACTTCGTAGAGATTTTAATTCTATTGAGGGCGGAAATGAACAGGCAATATCCGATTGGACGAGAAAATATGGAAGAAGAGGATATAAAAACGGGATTGACGGCGTAATAAATATTCCGGCAAGAGATATAATACGCGAGCGACCTGTTAAACAATATTCTTTTGAGGAAAACGATTTTAATGAAAGAAAACAAACTCGTAATCCAAATTATAATCCGCAAAAAGTTTCGCAGCCGACGAATAACTTGTCGATGAATGATAA
>JAIRUI010000012.1 GCA_031254455.1 Chitinispirillales bacterium
GTTATAGATGCGGTTTCTTATGACGCAAAAACAAGAATTGTAAGCGTAACGTTTCCAAGCGGCGCAACTTATGAATATAACAACATAAGCCTTGAAATGTTAAAACAATGGGCTTATGCGCCGAGTTTGGGCGGTTATTTTACAAGATTCATCCGCCCTTACTTTATATACGGAAAATAGAGGACGTATTATATTTTGTCATTCAACTTCTCTTTTTTCGTTTTCATTAGAATCCTCGCAATCAAACACGACGCGGAAGCCCAAAATGCTATTGATTTCATAACGTTGATTTTCTACCGTTTGCTTGTCGGTGGAAACTCTGATATATCCGTAAATCATTTATTTTACTCCTCTAATCGTTTTTCCCTTTCTTCCTTCCGTTTAGTCGCCGCATCCTCCTTATAAAAATCCAAACCTAAACTTTTGTACGCTTTTACAAAAAGCATTTCTTCTTCCCAACTTAAACCGTTCATTTTTTTACCCCTTTTGACATAACGCCCTTTCCTTTAATTACAATCCCCTTGTCTGTAAAATCTTCCGTCGTTTTTACTTTGCAGCATTCTTTTTCTTTCCAATCCCGCCGTCGCTCCCGCGACAAGTATATATTTATCCTCAATCCCTATCGTTTGGTAATGCTTTGCCGCGCATTTCAAGCAGCCGATAATATAATCGTCCGCTGCCTTTTCTTGTTCATTTTCGGTTAGTGCCGAATCCCACATTCTTTTCCCCATTTTATTCTCCCTTGTTTTCCATTTCGCCAATCAATTCCCATTTATCGCAAAAATCTTGCATAAATGTATAATCACCGTATCGAACGCTATTTTCGTATTCGCCGCTTTGATAAAACGGATAAGCATATCCGCCCAAACCTGCAAAAAGGAATAGTGCTTTCATAATTTATCACCCACTTCAATTAAAACAGTGTGTCCGATTATTAAATCCTGATCAAACAACATTTGCTCGACCTTTTCCCAATCCACAAACGGTCTATCGCTTATGTCGCGCATAACTAACGGACAACCGAGAGCCGCGTCGTCGATGTAAATATTTGCGTATGCTTTTTGGCTTTGAGTCCATTTGTGCTGTGTCGGATTTTGATTTACTCCAAAAAGAGGTATTTCATTATCATCAAACCAAGCAACTGCATCGTCAAGTTCTTTGCCGCTTCGCATCGTCCAAAGAATTAAATCGTCGCCTCTATCGACAAGGCGTTTCAAAATTTTTTGCGCTCCAATATCTTTGCCAACATTTGGATACTCGTGTGTGACACAAGTTCCGTCAAAATCAACTGCAATTAACATTTTTAACCTCCATTTTTACTTTATTCCAAAACAATTTTTCAGTTCTTCGGACGGCTTTATTGTCCTTTTTCATACCTATCGCGATACTTTCACTCTGCCAAACTTGCTGAAAACGCCCATCGTCACATTTATACTCCGAGATATAAACAGGGAACGGTCGCGTTGCCGCCCAATCGTAAAACTCTTTATGGTCGAATTTTACACCGTAATTATCAGAAGTGCAATCATAAGGGATATCGCAATAAACAACACTATTCGGCTTTATTTTTACATCTCGGTAATCGTGATTTGTTTTTTCTAATCTTTGCAAACTTTCTAATCTTTGCAAACTTTCTAAACTTTGCAAACTTTCTAAACTTTGCAAACGTTCTAAACTTTGCATCTCGGCACATCTTTCCCCAGCAATTTTTTTAATAGCTCTTTGCAAATTTAACCGCTTGCATTTTTGCGTTTTGCCTGCAACAACATCGCTCAAGGATAAATAATGCAATAATTTTTTCCCTAATTCTATACTGTTTCCATACAAATACGAATCGCCGTCATTGCCAAAACTCCAGCAGCACCGCACCATTGCTCCCCACGCTGTCGGCTCGTCTTTTTGTGCGGTAAATTCTTCGCGGCTTATCCACGTTCTTTTTGCTTTTTCAAAATCAAATTTACCCTCCCATATTTCTTTGTTGAGCAAATAAACTCCCGCATTCAATTCGTTGTAGTGTATGTTTTCCCACTTTTTCCATTCTGTTTGACCAAAGAAATTATAGTAAAAATTACAAGCCGTTTCAGTTATGCAGCCGCCACCGCCAAACAGGTCGTAAAAGTTTTCAGCAGTGGGTATAACTTTTAGAATATCACCAGCAACTTTCTCCTTACACCCCAAATATGGAATCATTTATTTACCTCGCTCCAAAATACTTTTCAATCGCTTCGTATCAAAAAGCGAAATCTGCATCATACTTTCTTGATTTTTCACTTTGCCAACTCCTTTTGAATTTTTGTTCCTGCTTCAATCCGTTTTGTAATAACTTCCGCTTTTCTTGAAAACTCGTTTTTAACGTCTTTTGCATATTCGCCAAATATTTCCTTGAAAGCGTCGGTGATGTTTAGGTTTTGATTATTCATTTTCTATCTTTCCTTTCTTTTCAAATCGTTAAACCGCTTTTTACACAACTTCCGTATCAATTTCAATTTCATGGAAATTTATCGCCTGTTTTATCTTCTCAATGCAATTTGTGGATATAAATACGCCTCGCGTAGGTATCGTTATATCTCCCGTAGTTTTGCTTTTCCACATTAAAATTTCGTCACGGTCTTCGTTTGTAGCTTTCGCTTGCACCGCCGTCATCGCTAAAAGCGCGCCTCTGTTTACGTTTTTTCCTATCGTTCGCATTGTCATTTCCGGTATTTTTATCATTTCTTCAATTACGGTTTTTCCGGTATAATCGTCTAATTTCTCTCTGTAATCTTTCATCCCTTCCGCCGCTTCTATAGCCGCATCTTTTATCGCTCTCGCTATAATGTCGCGTATGAAATCTTTTTGCTTTTGCGTCAACTCATATTGATCGCTAAAAAAATTAGCATCCCTCATTTTAGCCTCTAATTTGTTCGCCGCAATTTCAGCCGCCTCATCAAGCGGTTGCCAATTCATTATGCGCGTAAAAATATTCTCTGCAACCTCTCTGCAAACTTCAAAACCCTCCGCCGGCGCTTCCGTGTTTTCAATCGGCGTCGGCGCATTTTGTA
>JAIRUI010000013.1 GCA_031254455.1 Chitinispirillales bacterium
GACCGAAGACCGAAGACCGAAGACCGAAGACCGAAGACCGAAGACCGAAGACCGAAGACCGAAGACCGAAGACCGAAGACCGAAGACCGAAGACCTCAAAAGGTACTCAGTAAAAATACCATTCGCCGCTGTAAAAGTCAAGTTTTTCAAATAATTATGCATCTTTTCCATCTGTCTATTCTGTTTGGTTATAGTCAAAACTTTCAATAAAATAATATTTTATTTGTTATAAAAAGGAAATTTCGGAAAAAAATGTTTCAATATTTTACATTTAATAAAAAACAAGTAATATTTTTAACGTAAAAGTCCGATAACAAATATTGAAAGCGACAAGAGAAATTTTTTATGAAAAAAGCGTTTATTATATTACTTTTGATAATAGTATCAATAATTCCTGCAAAAACCAGATGGGGGACTACTCGTTTTACGCCTAATGCCGATATGATAGGCGCGGGCAGATTTATTGCAAACTATAATATCTTTTTGAATACGGAATACGACAAAGGCGTTACCGGAAAATCTCTTTTATCTTTGGACGTAGGAGCGAGCGAATGGTTTGAAGTAACGCTTGGGTACGCCGACGGAGTAAATTTCGCGTTAAAAGGAAGGATACTTGACGAATATACTCAAGCCGTACCGTCGCTTGCGATAGGAATAAGAAATATGTTTCATAATTCGACGCTTGCGAGAAGCCGATTAAATACCGACCAATACGAAACGACAGGAGAACTTTTTGCCGCTTTTAGCAAAAGTTTTAATTTAATTCAAACGCGTTTCAATGCCGGCGTACTTTCGCTTCCGGGTAACGATAAAAACAAAATTAACGGGTTTGTATCTATAGAAAAGAATTTTGGAAACGATTTCTATTTGACCGCCGAGGGATTTTCGCAGCAAAAAAAGTTTTATACGTCTCTAACGGCGACCGTCAGATTCTTAAAGGAAAATAACGGGGAAATTTATTTTTCAATATTAGATTTTGAGAGAATGTTCATAACGCAGAAACGCGATTTCGGCGTTAGTTTTACTCCGCAATCGCAAAAAGATTGGGTAAAGCCCGGAGTAGTCGTCGGATTGTCGTTTTCTTTCGGCGGAAGACAAAAGTGGATAAACGATCAAGCGCAATTCAGAACGGTTGAAGACAACTTCGCCAATCATGATACGCTTATAAAAAAGATTACGTTACAAATAGGCGAGTTAAAGAACGAAACCCAATATTTAGATACTGAAAATTCTTTTGTAAAATCTCAAATAGATTCTTTGAAAACCGCTCTGGGGTTGGTAGATACTTTGCCGATTCATTATTCGGAAATTTATTCAAGGATCGTATCTTACAATGCGGCTTATTCTGCGGACGTGTTTGATCCGCTTGAAATTCGTCGTATCATTGAAGAAGTAAAAAGTTACGGGAAGGACGGAATCGACATAGTGGCTAAAATCGCAAAAGAATCGTCCGACAGAGCGATTAAAATGCGCAGTGTTACCATGCTTGGGGATCTATACGCATGGGATAAAGTTCCCGTGTTGCTTGAAATACTGCAAAATACTATTGACAGCCGCCTTAAAGTAGAGATTATCGCCGTGTTCGGAAAAATTAACGATCGTTCGGTAAAAGCGAAAATAGAAGAATTTGCTAACAGTGCAGACGATAATTTAAGAATTGCGGCTAACGAAGTTTTGGATTTATGGAACAAATCAAAACCCGTTTCTAAAGAAAATGTACCACTTGATACAAGCGGCGATGTATTTTCACCTGACCTTAAGAAATAAATTTATATATAGAAGGAGCGCTATTGAATGACAATAAAAGCGAATGAGATTTCTAAAGGGATGATTATTCTTCATGAGAATACCCCGTGCCGTGTCGTTGAAATAAGCAGAACAATGACGGCTCGCGGTTCAAATTTTATTGCGACTACGCTGAAAAACATCATTAACGGCAAGCAAGTGGAATATCGTTTTAGGACGGATGAAAAAGTAGAAAATGCTTTTGTAGAAACGAAACAGTTTGAATATCTTTACGAAAACGACAGTGAGTTTGTGTTTATGGATTGTGAGACTTATGAACAGATAACGTTAAACGCCGAGGAATTGGGAGATGTGGCGGGATACATTCTTCCGAACAGTAATTGCAGCGTCATGCTTTACAATGGAAAACCTATAGGAGTTCAACCGCCGACAACGGTACAATTAAAAGTTGTGGAAACCGAGCCGGGTATTAAGGGTGCGACTATTTCGGGAAGCGTTACAAAATCTGCAAAGCTTGAAACAGGGATTACCGTACAGGTTCCCATGTTCATAGAGTCGGACGAAATAATTATCGTTAATACGACTAACGGAGAGTATTCCGGCAGAATTGGGAAATAGACATTCCGTTCAAATTGAAATATTTTGAATAATAATATAGAATAGGAGGATTTTATGGAAACCTTCAGAAAAACATCCGGATATGCTAACGTATTGGCTATGATTATGGCTGGCGGAGAAGGTTCGCGGCTTTTTCCGCTTACACGCGACAGGGCGAAACCGGCGGTTATCTTTGGCGGTAAATACAGAATTATTGATTTCGTTCTTAACAACTTTGTTAATTCCGGCATATTTAAAATCAAAGTTCTTACGCAGTTTAAAGCCGACTCGCTTATTCGTCACTTGACAAGCGGATGGCAATTGTCAAATATGCTTGGACAGTATATTGACCCTGTTCCGGCTCAAATGAGAACTGGAAGAAATTGGTATCAGGGAACTGCGGACGCTATATATCAAAATATAAATTTGATTTATGACGAGAAACCGGATTTTGTAGCCGTTTTCGGCGCCGACCATATTTATAAAATGGATATTTCAAGAATGCTTAATTATCATCGTAACAATGGCGCGGTAGCGACGGTAGCGGCAATTCCCAAACCTATAGAAGAAGCGTCTCAGTTCGGCGTAATTCAGATTGACCAAAACGGGCGTATGATAGGATTTGAAGAAAAACCTGAAAACCCCAAACCTATGCCGAATAATCCTAAAATGTCGTTGTGCTCTATGGGAAACTATATTTTCAACACCGGATTTTTGGTTCGTAAACTCAATGAAGACGCGGAAGATCCAAATTCCTCGCACGATTTCGGGAAAAACATTATACCGTCAATTTATCGCGAATATCCTGTATATGTATATGACTTTCACACAAATGTTATTCCCGGCGAATCGCCGCAACAATGTACTTACTGGGAAGATGTGGGAACTTTAGAAGCGTATTATAGAGCGAATATGACTTTGCGCGACGTTGTGCCGGATATTAATCTATATAACGAGTGGTGGCCGATCAAAACGTCTTCGGAACAATCCGCTCCTGCAAAATTCGTTTTCGGAAGCGACGTTTCGGAAAACGACAAACGGATAGGTACAGCCGTTGATTCAATAGTTTCCGGCGGTTGTATAATTTCCGGCGGAGAAGTGATTCGCTCAATATTGTCAAGAGGAGTGAGAGTTCATAGCTTTGCTAAAGTGGAAGATTCTATCATTTTCTCTGACGTCGATATAGGTGAACGCGCTCAAATCAAAAAAGCGATTATTGACAAGAATGTACATATCGCTCCCGGTGAAAAAATAGGTTTTGATTTGGACGAAGACAGAAAAAAATATTTTGTTTCGGACGATGGTATTGTAGTGGTTTCAAACCCAAGCAATCAGCGTACTTTCTAAATTTAATTATGTGATGTGCCGTAGCGAATCTTTTTTGTATGGTGTTTTTTTTTATTATCGGAAATAATTAATTATGGTAAGAAAGCAAAAAGAACAAACGAAAGCGGAAAAATTATATTTTCGCGATGTTGGCAGATATAAGCTTTTGACGGAAGAAGAAGAACAAAAACTTGTTGAAGATGTTCATAATAAAATTCCGGGAGCGGAAGATAAACTCATAACCGCAAATTTGCGTTTTGTAGCGTTAGAAGCCAGAAAGCACAGAGCAAGAGGCGGAATGTCGTTTTTGGAACTTGTAAACGAAGGAAATCTCGGACTTTTGAAAGCGGCAAAAAGGTTCGATAAAGAAAATGATGTAAAATTTATTTCTTATGCAGTTTGGTGGATAAGACAGGCCATACAAAAAGCGATTTTCGATAGAATCGGTTCGGTGCATATTCCGGCGAATAAAATTGCGCTTTTGAAGCGTTTCAGACAGGCGCTCGACAAATTTGACGGCGACTTTGATAGAGCGATAGAACTCCCGAAATTTCAGAGATACAAAGACGATATTATTGAAATAATAGAAAAAAGCAAAAACACTTCGCTCGACCAGCCGATATCGCCTGCGAACGATGATGAAAACTCGCAGACGCTTCTTGATACGATAGGCGTTGATCCGTCACAAACCGAAGAATTTCTTATGAATGAGCTGCGTAGCGAAATAGAAAACGTTCTTCATATTCTTCCGATTCTAAATGAAAATGAAGAGAAAATTATCAGAATGTATTACGGAATCAATTTCTCAAGTCCAAAAACGCTTGAAGAAATAGGGGCGGAACTTGGTATAACAAGAGAAAAAGTCCGTCTTACACGCGACAAAGCGTTAAGAAAATTATATAAAGATCCCGATGCCCGCGAACGACTGAAATCCTTTTTAGGGGTTTCTTCCGGCGACGGACTGTATTTGGAATAGATTTGCTACGGTTTTTAAAGTTCGCCGTTGTCGGCTCAAGCGGTGTTGTGGTAAATCAGACGTTTTTGATTTTGGCGGTGAAATACTTGAAAATCGATTACAAAATCGCAAGTTTAATGGCTATTGAAACCGCGATAATAACAAATTTTATCCTCAATTACAATTGGACATGGAAAGACAGAAAAGGAAAAAAAGTAACGGACAAATTAAACGCGTTTGTCAAATTTAACATAAGTTCGTTTATTTCGGCGTTCTTTCTTAATTGGATAACGTTGATTTTTCTTACGGAAATAATCCAAATAAAATTTTACATTTCAAATTTGATAGGAATTTCAGTTGCCGCATGTTTCAATTTTTTGATGTCAAATTTTTGGGCTTTCAAAAAAAAGTAAATATCACACACCTATAAAAATCAGAATTTAAAATTAAATCCAAGTGAAAAATTATAATTACTAATTTCAGTCCAAAGAGCGATATTTTCTTTGAAATACCAGCGAATTCCCGTAGCAAACCAAGTGAATACCGGATGAAAATCATATTTTCTATGAGAGTCGTTTATGTATCGAGGGTCGTTTTTGTCATAATTTATTAAGGAAAAACCAAATTTGAATCCAGCATAGGGATCCAAGACTTTTGCAACGATGACTTGTCTATCAAGAACAGGCATTCCAAACGGATGAAACATGAATCTGAAATTCGGAGCGAATCCGAATTTTGTAAGTTCCTTAGAACTATATTTAAAACTATGTGAAGAATATTTATCCCACCAAAACCGCATTTCTCCGCCGAACGAAAACATTCCGCCGCACGCTCCTCTATCATAAACAAGAGGAACGCCGAATCCGCTTCCATTAGCCCATTCGGCTAATATCCCAATCGCAAAATTGTTATCGCTTTGCGAAAAACTTAAATAGTTCTCGTTATTTTTTTCTTCTGCAAACGAAATAGACAATACAAGTAAATAAAATATAAATATTTTAACATGTTTCATTAAGAAATATTCCTTTAAATATTAAGTATCCTTATAAAATAATATAATTAAAATACCAAAATATCAATTTTCTCCTAAATATCCTAACAATTATCAAAAAACAAATATTATATTACTATAATTAAAAGGAGATAAAAACTATATGGCGATTGTGGACAATCTTCGCGAAATTATTGAATGTAAAGAGGACGAGGGAAAATTATACATAATAGTTTATCCGCAAACCGACAAGGACGCGGTAATAAACGTTTTCAGGAAACAATATGAGCAAGCCATTAATGGTAATTTAGAACTCGTTAAAAAAGTCATAGACAAATCAAGCGGGCAATGGGAATGCGTTGGCAATATTCCTATTGCTTACCCAATAAAATTTAACGATCTTATTGACGTTAAAATAACTTCTTTTACCGCATATATGAGAATAAAAGAAGTTGCGAGTTTTAACGCCGGATTGTCCTTAGACGTTCTGAAATATCGCCTTAAACAAGCCGGTGTCGTACATGGGATAAACGATAAAATTTTATTGGAAATGATTTCCGAAAAAAAATGGGATACCGAAGTAGCCGTTGCATGCGGAACCGAACCGATAGAAGGGCGTAATGGATCAATAGATTACAAAGTTTCGGTCGAAAAAGATACTACGCCTTTGACTCGTGAAGACGGAACGGTGGACTTCCGTGAAATTTCAACGTTTAAAATTGTCAGAAAAGGTGAAATTCTCGCCACGGCGGTTCCGGCGAAACAAGGAATTAACGGAATGGATATTTTCGGGAACGAAATTTTAGCGCAGCCCGTTAAAGAATATGAGTTAAAACCCTCAACTTTCGTTGCGGTTTCTGAAGACGGGAAAAATCTTTTTGCTGAAATAACCGGAATCTTGACCAGTAAAAAAGGTTATATATTTATAAGAGACAGCATCGTTTTAAACAATGTTGATTTTGATTCTGGAAATATAAAAATTCCGGTTAAAATAATTATAAACGGAAATGTTAATCCGGGCTTTGTGGTAGAAAGCGAATCGGATATTATCATACATGGAACGGTAGAGTCGGCAAATATAATTTCTACAAACGGTTCGATAACAATCGGCGGCGGAGTATCCGGCAAAGATAATACACTTATTTCGGCAAAAAACGAAGTTAGAATTAATTTTGTCCAAAACGCCAAAATCGAATGTTTAGACGGCACGGTGATTATTGAAAGTTACATACGCCATTGCAATGTTACATGTAAAGACTTTAAAACTCCAGCTCCAAATGCATCCGCTATCGGTGGAAGAATTGAAGCGGTAGATACTATAAACGTTTCCAATACTTCAAATCAGGACGGAGTGATAACCGATTTAGTTCTTTTTAATCCGGCAGTAAAACAGTTAACTGATAAAAAAACGCAGTTGCAAAGCGCAAAAGAGCAATTAGAGAAATTGAATTCTACGCTGGAAAAAGAATATAAAAATAAACTTTCGTATGTAAAAATGATGAATTGTAAACCAAATTCTCAAGAATATATTATTTGTGAAACAGCAAAGCAAAAGTACGATGCAATGACGCAGAAATTGGTTTTAGTTGAGAAAAATATAACAGCGATTAACGAAGCGTTATCAAAGGAAGCAACGAGAAAAGGTCATATTGCTATAACGGGAAAAGGATACAGCGGAACTCGCATTCAAATAGGCAAGGTAGTATATTGTCCAAAAGGAGAGATATACAGAAGAAGGTTCTATCTTGACGGAGCGGATATAGCAAGTGTAATTATAGTTTAAAACTGCGAAACAAATCCTATATGTATAACTGGAATTCTGCGGTTTTCGTTGTAGTATTTTTTATCGCCTATCACCTGCCAAGCGAATTCTAACGTTCCTCCGATTTTCATGAGCGGTTGCAAGAGCCGAAGCGAGATTCCGACGCTTCCGGCATTTGTGTTGGCGCATTGAAGCGGGGATGAAATTTCTTTGAATAAATATCCGGCGTCAAAAAATAACGCTCCTGCAAGTATTGGCGAAAAATTGGAAAGCAAATCATCATACCAAGAAAGCCATCTGAATTTTATAGACGGAAAAGTAAATATGTTAAATTGATATTCTGCTGTTCCCAAAATGCTGTTGTTGAAAACGTAATTGTCTTTGCTTCCCAGAATATCGTCTTTCCATCCGCGTATATAATACTGTCCTCCCGATAAAAAACCGTCGTACTTATTATGTTCTCCCCAAGGCGTAATTGAAATCCGCGATCTGATGTATAACGAATGACGGATTTTTTGAAAAATCGGAATATTTTGTTTAAAATCGGTATCAATATTCCAAAAATCTTTCTTCTTTCCATCTTCTATGTAAGCCATAATTTTGTTTGTACTCAATCCGACAGAAAAAAATGTTGCCAATAACGGAGGATAATTTTTGTCTTTATAGTCAAGACTATAATACAGTTTTTCATAAATTTCCAGAAATTCGTCGGTTGAATGAATTTTCCATTTATCATCTACCTTGAGCATGTTGTTATATTTGCTATATTTTGGGGAGGTTTCAATATAAATTTCCTGATTATTTCCGATGTATCGTCCAAATCTAAAATCGGTATTAAAATACGGCGCCGTTTCCCAAGCGAAAACTAATGAAGGGTTTCGCCCTATAAGTCCGCCGACTTCAAAAAAATATGGGGTTATTCCTATCGGAATATGCCAATTCGCACCGAAATATCTGTCTCGCCAAACTCTTCCCGTGAAATTCAAAGAATGCCCTATTCCAAGGAAATTTTTATAATTAACATCTAAATTAAACCACAACCAACTGTCGCTTTTTTCTCCGTATTCCATTGAATTTATGCCCAAGCCGGCGTTGCCAACCGATAAATAATTATTTTCTTTTACGACAACGAAAATTGAAACATTATCGTTGTCAATCTTTTTTGACGATACAACCGAAATATATCCGAACAATCCTGTTTTTTTAAGCGCATCATAAATTAAAGAATCTGTACAGACATCATATTTCTTTTTTATTATGGGGGAGACGATCTTTTGGAGAAATTTATCTTTTGTTTTTACATTACCTACAAACAAAACCGTATCAATAATATTTGCATAAGTGAATCCGACAATTGAGATAATTGCAATTATTATAATTTTCATTTCAAAATACGGTCAATAACTTTTTTCAATAATTGAAACAAAATCATTCTCACATTTTTTCACGATCTCTATAAGATACGGATCAAAATGCGTTCCGGAATCTCTGTACAATATTTCAAACGCTTCTTGTGAAGTAAATGGTCTTTTGTATGGTCTGGCGGAAGTTAGAGCGTCAAAAACATCGGCAACTGCGGCGATTCTTGCCGAAAGTTTAATCTCATCCCCTGAAATTCCTCTCGGATAACCGGTTCCATTCCATTTTTCGTGGTGTTCGTAAGTAATATAATAAGCCGTAAGCAGTAAATTATCTTCTTCTTGAGAGTCGAAGCCTATAAGTGATTTTTCCAGCATTTTCGCACCTTCGGTCGTATGAGTTTTAATAATCTCAAATTCTTCTTCTGTAAGCCGCCCTGGTTTGAGAAGTACAACGTCCGGAACGGAAATTTTCCCCAAATCGTGAAGTTTTACCGCCTCAACTATGTCTTCGCCTTCTTGATGTGTCAGTTTATACCCATCAATAGGATTTGCGATAATATATTTAACCAAAACTTCACAATAAAGAGTTGTCCGTAAAATATGCGCTCCGGTATCGTGATCTCTTAAATCAGATAGTTCTGCAAGCAAATTAAGGGTAATTTTATCTCGATTTTTGAGCATTTCCACTACTTTGCGGAGTTCTTCGGTTTTTTGTAAAACACTTTCTTCCAGATTACTTCTATATGCGTAAAGGTCTGCCTGTAATTTAACACGGGTTTTAAGCGAGATAGGACTAAACGGTTTTTTTAAATAATCGACCGCACCCATTTCCAATGCTTTTACTTCCGCCAAATCATCAGTTTCACCGGTTAAAAAAATTACCGGTATTTTTCTAAGTTTTTCTTTGTTTTTTAGAATTTTCAATACTTTATATCCGTCTATACCGGGCGGCATATTGCAATCAAGCAGTATAACGCCAACAGAATTACTTTCAATAAACTTCAACGCTGTTTCCGCCAAAGTAAAAGGACGAACTTTATATTTATCTTTAAGCGTAGAAACGATGCTGTTCAGTATAATAGGATCATCGTCTATCGCGACAACACACAAATTATCATCCAAATTTCCACCTCTCAATTACATTACTAAAAACATAACACTAATATAAAATAATATAATTATAGTTAATTTAGCCTACTTTGTGCAAAAATTTTTAATTTAGTTTCACTTTGCCTGCGGAATTTTCCACAAATTGTCAAATCTGTCGTCACGAATAGAAAAATCGACCCAATAAATATGTACTTTCTGATTTTTAATTCTGTCTTTAAGAGCGTTTGTTATTTCCAAAATAGGATCGTCCATAGTTTCCCACCATGACTTGTCGGAATTGTAGCCGAATTGAAAACCTACATCATTCGGAGCAAATTTCTCCGCCCATAATGCAAATTCATCTACCATATTATTTAGATTTTCTAGGTCTTGGCTGTCTGAAATATAAATAACATCGCTGACAGGGCTATTGCCTAAGTATTGCGGTTCCCAATGCTTAACAAATAAACGATAATTCTTTCCGAATGTTTTAAGATGTTTGTCTAATTCCTGTAGTTGCGGTTTATCAAGGGGAGTTTTGCGTCCGTCATCGGAACAGTTTGTCGTTCCGTCCGATGGATACCATTCGACATCTATGCCGAAACCCACAACGCATTTGTGATGCCCATATTGCTTCATAACCAAATCAACAAGCGTTTTCATGTCGGCGTTTCCTGCTTCAATTTGTAAAAATATTTTTGCCCCTATTTCATCAAATTTACTCAAATATTTCTCGTGCCTGTCATATTTCAAAGATGAAATGTTTTTTCCCTTTGCCGGAAATTCCAATCGGCAAAAACCATTGTCTTGAATTGTTCCAACCAGCCAAACTGCGGAAGGTGCGGATTGCAATTTTTGCGAAACGTTAAGAATTACATTCGCCGCTTCCTCTGGAGATGGAAATTTACCGTCAAAACCATAAATAGAACTTCTTATTCCTGCAAAAAACAAGTTTGAAGTTTTTTCCGTATCCGCCAACGCCAATGCCGTCATAATCATCACTCCTACAATTACATTATTGTACTTCATAAATACATGCCCCTCATAAATGTTAATTCTAATCCATATTTACAATTCTTTAGTTCTTGGGATAAAATTATATTTACTGAAGACTAATTTACAGTATTTGTCATTCATATAATCAATCCATTCGGCGACAATTTCCGTGCTTTTAAGATTTGAAAGCATGTGATTGGTTTCTTCTTTGATTTCCGCAATAGATACGGAAACTATTATTTCTTTTATTATCTGGATCATCGGAGGAGCGACACTGAAATTCAGCAGACCAAGCCCTAAAAGCAAAATAGTAAATTCAGGATGAGATGCCATATCACCGCACAAAGAAACGGGTTTTCCTTTTAGATTACATTCGTCTATCGCAGTTTTTATAATCTTCAAAAACGCCGGTTCGATCGGATTGTATAAATAATTAACTTTTGCATTGCCTCGGTCTGCCGCACTCAAATATTGAATAAGATCGTTTGTTCCGATGGAAGCGAAACTTATCGTGTCTAAAAATGTTGAAATTTCAAGAATTGCTAAAGGAACTTCAAATAAAACGCCAAGTTCAGGACATTCAAGTCCTAAATCTTCTGCGATTTCTTTTGTAAAGGTTCGTAATTCGTTCCACTCCGAAAATGTTGTAATCATAGGATACATGATTCTGTATTTTCTGCCTTTTCCGGCTTTAAGAATAGCTTTGATTTGTACTTCAAACAATTCTCTTTTTTCTCTGTAAATTCTGACGGAGCGACAACCCATAAACGGATTTTCTTCTTCATATACATCCATATAGTTGAAAATTTTATCTCCGCCTATATCAATAACTCTTATACAAATATTTTTACTTTTTTCCACATTATCAAAAATTGCATTATAATACTTAATCTGGTCGCTTTCTGTTGGGAAATCAAAATTTTTGTTAAATAAAATTTCCGTTCTGACAAGTCCTATTCCGTCTGCGCCATTATTTAAAGCAAGCGAAACGTCTGACTCCAAAGAAACATTAGCCATAACTAAAACCATGATTCCGTCTCTAGTAAAAACAGGTTTGTTCAAATAATCGGAAAGTTTACGTTTTTGCAACTTAATTTCATTAACATACGTATAATAGATATCAAGAATATTATCCGACGGTTCTATAGTGAGAGTTCCTGCGTCGCAATCAACAAACACTTCTATGCCGTCGTCTATGTTTAAAGTTGTAAAGTCTGATATAGCCATAACCGGAATTGAATTTGAACGTGCAACTATTACCGCATGAGAAGTTTTCCCTGAAGATGTACACACGATAGCTTTAATTTTTTCGACATTGTTTCCTATTATATCGGAAAGTAAAAGTGATCGTTTTATTATTAAAACAACATCTTCTTTAAAAGGCGTATTAGATTTCTCACCATCTCCCGTTAAATAAAATAATATTTTGTTTCTAACTTCTTCAACGTCTTTACCGCGTTCTTTAAAGTATTCACTATCCGTAACTTTAAACGTTTCAATAATATTTTCCATAACAATACGTACCGCTGATTCTGCTGTATAATATTCGTTTGAGATATTATACAGAACTTGCTTGGTAAGCGTTTTGTCGTTCACTATGTATTTATACATTTCAATTATGGAAACATCAGAATCCTTTCCAGAAGAAATAACGTTTGTTTTAGTATAATCATCATAATATTTATTGGCTTTATTTCGTGCATTCTCAAAGCGTTTTATCTCGTCTTTAACCATTTTCTGTTCAATTTTCATTACCGTAAACGAACATGGGTCCGCATGTATTATAACTGCTTTCCCATAACCTTTGCCGCTCACAATAGATATTCCGGCATGAATTTTGGACTTACTTTGCATTATTTATTTCCTTCTAACATAATTATCGTTGTATAAAGAAGTAATAACGTTGTCAAGCGAACATTTACCCACTCTGGCGATATTGCGTAATGCCATTGAAAGCCACTCACACCTGTTTGTGTACGTGGAATCTATTTTTTCTTGAATTTTATAATATTCATCAAAAGACATAAAGTTTTTTGAATCGTCTCTTTCGCGAATATTAGATAAAAACGTGTGCAGTTTGTTCTCTTCGTCTTCATTACCGGAAAAATCACTTATCCATTTGTCAACCAAGTCAAAGGCTTTTTGCAAAATCGGCATTTTTTCAAATACCGATGCAATTCTGTAATCATCATATTTCGCGTCAATATTTTCAAATCCGAAAGCACAGCCTTCGCCAAGTTTCTCTACCGCCTTATTTTCAAAAATATTCTGACCTGTAAGAGTAATTAAACCGTTTGACGCACATCTATAAATATTGTATTCGGTTGTTTCTACTGTCCCGGGTAGTGAAATATATTCCGCGATATCGCCCGCCGCTAAAAAATTTTCCTTTACCAATGCATTATCGTTATGAATAAACCGAACTTGCAATTTAGGACAATCACGTAAAGCGAGTGAAAATATACTTAATAATGTAACCAATCGTTTCCCGTAAAAATCATTAGGTACGGCTCTTCCGGAAAATAAATAGACACGCGGGAGTAAATCTTTTTCTTCGCTCAAACGAATATATCGACAAGCGATATATAACAAAATCGTCAATTGTGAATTTGCAATTGAGATTTTTCTTGAATTTGATATAAAAAGATATTTTGACGCCGAAGGTAAATTACCTACGGATTCTCCGTATATAAAACGAAGATATTTTTCTTTGGCTTTGGTTTTAATGTTTTCATATTCATTTTGAACGGAATAGTCTTTTACAAATTTTTCGAAATCCGCAAGTTTTGAGTTATCGGTAATCCAAGCGTCTCCTATTTTACTGATGATAAGTTTAGTTAGTTTTTTATTTATACAAAAAAGCCATCTGCGGACGGAAATAGCCGAAATATCAGGTTTTATTTTTATGTTAAATACTTTTATCGGCACTTTAAAATGCAAATTACTTACATGTTCTACGGCATTTTCCGAAAATCCTAAAACGGATTTGGAAAATAAAAGTAATAAATTCGCCATACGAACTTTTCTTATGGCTCCTTCTTCTATAAGAGAAATTTCTCTCGCTTCATAATCGCTTACGTTATGTAACAGCCTTGCGTTTTCAAGAATAATGTAGTTCATATCCATAATAATTTTTACATGCGAAGGAAGTAGTGATTCAATAATGTAAAGCGGACATTTAAGCA
The DNA here is from genome assembly GCA_031254455.1 of Chitinispirillales bacterium. Classification (NCBI taxonomy): domain Bacteria; kingdom Pseudomonadati; phylum Fibrobacterota; class Chitinispirillia; order Chitinispirillales; species Chitinispirillales bacterium. Next base: position 14,009 of record JAIRUI010000013.1, read on the forward strand.
TGTCTCCATTCTCACTTAACGGCAAAAAAGATATAAATATTTTTTGTGCCATCTTAACGGCTTCTTTTATATCAATGCCGTAATCGTAAGTAAGTACGCGAATAAATTCCACTATAACAAGACCGCATCGACAGTCAGCAAGACAAATCAATGCTTTGTCGGCAATTTCTCTTATTGAATTTTTTTGTTGATCTACGTGACGGCGTATAATATCTTTAACGGTAGCCGCCGCGAGAAAATATTGCTGTTTTATGTGCAACTCACTGGTTTGCCTTGACGGCTCGTCTGTCGGTAAATTAATCAAAAATTTCACAGTTTCCGCTTCGTCGTTACAAGCGCGAAGATAGTCATTATGGAGCGAATAATCGGATGGAAATTCAACATTAGGCACCGCTTTCCAAAATCTAACGGTATTTACCACTCCGTTACAACAGCCGGAAATAGGATAATCCATTGAAGACGCTTTAACAATAACATCCGGCGTCCAAGACGGTTTCGGAGTATCTTCATTATCCACCCGTCCGCCGAAAAATATCGGGTAACTGTATTCTGGGCGTTCCATAACCCAAGGATGCGGTAAACTATTCAAATTATATGGCATTTCCACTTGTCCCAAAGCATTCGTCGACTGCTTAAACAAACCCATGTGAAACCACAATCCATAGGAAACGGACGGAATTTTGTTTGACGCCAAAGTCTCTAAAACATTTCCGGAAAAATCACCTATTAAATTGTTTCCGATATCAAGCAGGGATTCCATCGTAAATATGTCGTCAGTCGGCATATTTACTTTTCTGCTTAAGGTTTCAAACTCATTTTCCAAGCCATTTGAAAAAACGTGCATTTTTATTGGTGAATCAAGATTATATTCAAGAGATACATAATAGAACCTCTTAATGTTTTGCAATAAATACTTTTTTTGCGATGAGATCCAATTGTCTATGATTTTCGTACGCAAAGCGCTACTTATACAAATATATTTATCGTATGAGGTAGCGGTATGTTCGTCTTTAGCGCGAACATATCTCAAACATCTTTCGTAAAATTCGCTCAGATCATCCAAAACATTTAAATCCTTTTCGTCAAAATAAGCAAAACCGTAATCCGTTTGCGGCGTTCCATTAAAATCCCTCACAAATTAAAAAGCATCTCTCTGTATTTCGGCAATTCCCACATATCGTCCGGCATATTTAATTCAAGCCGGTCAACGTGTTTGCGAATCTGCTCAATGTGCGGTTTCAAATCATTATGTAAATAATCAGCTTTTTCTTCCTCGTTTTTACCATTAACAATAATCAGCATTTTTTTTAGTTCGCTGAGATGTTCGCGAATATCATAAATATCTGCGCTCAGTTTTGCAAACATTTCTTTTCTGTCATCTACAGCTTTGAGAGGTAGCGGAACGGTTTCATCTTCGGCTATTTCGTTCAAAATCCGCAAGGAATTTCCTATATTCGTTTGAAAATCGTATGCTGACGGTAAAACCTGAGTTTGAACCAATTCTTTAATCGTGTTCGCTTCAATTTCGAGGATTTTGTTGTAAAGTTCTAACCAAATCGCATATCTGGCTTTGAGCTCGACCTCCGTTAAAACTCCCGTTCTTTCAAACAAATTTACCGCTTCGTCCGAGATAAACGCTCCAAGCGCTTGCGATGTTACGCATATATTGGAAAGACCGCGTTTTGACGCTTCCTGTTTCCATTCGTCCGAATATCCGTTCCCTTCAAATAAGACATACTTGCTTTCACTCAAAATTTCCTTAATAATTTCAGGCAAAATTTCATTTAAATTATCTTTTTTACCTCTAAGTTTTTTTTCTATTTTTTCTGACAGGTCGTTGAGAGAATCTGCTACGATTGTATTTATGACCATCAGCGACGTTGCGACGTTTGCCGACGAACCGCATGCGCGGAATTCAAATTTATTCCCTGTGAACGCGAACGGCGATGTCCTGTTTCGATCGGTTTGGTCTTGTTCAAGTTTTGGAAGAATTGCAAGACCCGTATTCAAAATATTTTTTTTGTCATGAGATAACTTTTTGCCGCCGATAAGAGATTCTACGACTTCTGATAGTTGATGCCCTAAGAAAATGCTCATAATCGCCGGCGGCGCTTCATTTGCACCCAAACGGTGCTCGTTTCCGGCAGTCGCGACTGACGCCCGCAAAATATCGCGATTTTTAGCGACGGCGCGGATAACCGCTGTCAAGAAAGTGAGGAACTGCCAATTTTCGTATGGAGTATCTCCGGGGTTTAACAAATTATTCCCTTTGTCGTCTGAAAGCGACCAATTAACATGTTTTCCGCTTCCGTTTACGCCCGCAAACGGTTTTTCGTGCAAAAGACAGACAAGTCCGTGTTTTTTTGCTTCTTTTTGCAAAATATCCATAAGCAGTAAATTATGATCGGTGGAAATCGACGCTCTTTCAAAAATCGGGGCAAATTCATATTGATTAGGAGCGACTTCGTTGTGTCGTGTTGCAAGCGGAATCCCCAATTTGTAGCATTCCCTTTCGACATCAACCATCCAATTCAATACCCTGTCCTTTATCGAACCGAAATATTGGTCGTCCAATTGCTGCCCTTTTGGCGAAGCGGCGCCCAAAAGCGTTCGCCCAGTAAGCTGCAAATCCGGACGCAAGCGATAATATTCTTCGTCAATTAGAAAAAATTCTTGTTCGGCGCCACAAGTCGTATAGACGTTTTTCGGAAAGTTATTAAAAAACGTTAATACCTTTTTCGCCGCTTTATCAATTGTTTTATCGCTTCGTAAAAGCGGAAGTTTTTTATCTAACGCCTCACCGTGATATGACACAAAAACACTTGGGATACATAGTGTTTTCCCTTTTGCGGCTTCACGGACAAACGCAGGCGATGAAGGGTCCCATGCAGTATATCCGCGCGCTTCAAACGTCGAACGAAGTCCGCCTGACGGGAAACTGGAAGCGTCCGGTTCGCCCATAATTAGGTTTGAACCGCAGAATCTTTCAAGAATTTGCATTTCTCCGTTAACTGCAATAAAACTGTCATGTTTTTCGGCAGTCGAACCCGTCATAGGTTGAAACCAATGTGTATACGAAGTAGCACCTAAATCCAAAGCCCAATTTTTCATGGCTTCGGCAATGATGTTGGCATGCTCTTTTGATATTTGCTCGCCGCCGTTTTGCCATTCTTTGAATTCGTTGAAAACATTTTGCGGAAGACGCTGTTTCATCCTTTCTTCCGAAAAAGTATAAGATGCAAAATACTCGGAAACTTTTTGAATTTCCAAAACCGACGATACGCTGTGAAAACCTAATCTCGCGGTAATTTCTTGCCGGGCGCCCATCTATCAACCTCTCTATAAAAAACGTAACGTATCTGTGTTACGTTAAAATACATTATTTCAAAACAAAAAAAACGAAAAAAATCTATTTATTTATTTCCGCCCAAATCATTGATTGAAGTACCGCTTCGGCATTTTTTTCCCAAAATTTCAAAAAGCCGTTTTTAAAATCGCTTCCTGCTGGAAAACCTGTTTTCAAAACGCTTTCCCTTATATGAAATTTAGTCATTATTTCAACCGCCGGACTTCCTATTTCCCATCTGCTTATTACAGTTCCCGTTTGCATGTTTTCGAGTAATTTTTCAAAATTCGCCATAATTTCTTCATTCCATTCGTATTCGGGGACAAAATTTTCGACGACAAACAGGTCGATATCTTTGAGCATATAATCAAAATCTCCGCTCAAACAAACAGCACTGAAATTGTCTATTTCCAAAAACTGTCTTACATAAAAGTTCCGCAAATCGTTTGCGTTTTTCTTAAATTCAAGCAAATTTGTTGAAATCTTTTCTGCATATTTTGGAAACAGTGCGCAAAAATCATTTTCTAAAACTTCAGCCATTCTTATGGAATTTGAAAGTGAAAGCCACACAAAAGGATTCAAACTTCCGTCATTTTTGCGAATTTTTCCGACAGCCGTGAGAACAGGGCTAAGTGGTGTTGCGCAGTCGATTTCAACGATTTTTATATTTCTGCGCCGCAGTTGCACAAAAAGCGGGTCGGACGCAATTATTGAGCGAATATCGACGACCGCAACGGTTTTCTTTGAAATCTCGTCGAGTTGTGTTTCATAAATTTTGGCAATTTCTCCAAATTCGTCGATGGCTATTTCATTTCCAAACGGCTCAATAATCTCAATCGGCGTATCCTTGAGAATTTCTTTTGATAATGCCGCCAAAGCCGGAATACTTGTAACAACCGCTACAGATTCTACTTCTTTTTTTGCAAAAACAAAAATGCAGAAAATCAGCATAAACGATAAAATTTTATGCATTTTTACTCCTCGCCGCTAACTGCTGTTAATAATTTATCAAGATTATACCGTATCCCTTTTTCAAAGAAATCCGCTGTATAATCGCCGTTAGATAAATGCGAGAGCGAGACAACACGCACTCCAGTTTCGTCACGAATGGTTTTTATAAACGATGGAGGATAATCGCTTTCTGAAAACACGACCTGCACTTTCGCCGCTTTAATTTTCTCTATCGTTTCTTTCATCTGCGACGCGGTAGGATTTACTCCGTGTGACGGTTCGATAACCGCCTCGACCTGAAATCCGAATTCTTGCAGCAGATACGAATATCCGCCGTGAATTGTTGCGCACCTGAAATCGTTGTCTTTGATGTTCGACAATTTTTCCATGTATTCCGCTTTCATTTGCCTAAGTGATTTTGCGAATTTTGCGGCATTTGCGCGGTATAAGTTTGCGTTTGCCGGATCAATTTCCGCAAGACGTCCTGCAATCGTATAAATCTGCTGAATCGATGCCGAAATCGACACGAACGTATGTGAATTCACCATATCCGTACTTACAGATTGCGGAATCAACGCTACTCCGTCGTTTGCGAAAATCTTTTCAATTTTGTCATAAACGCCGGCGGCTTTGAGTATCTGAAACGCAAATTCGTCGTGCCCTACACCGTTAAGAACCGCTACGTCAATTTTCATAGCATTTTCTATATCTTCCGGAATAACCATGTATCCGTGCGGATTGCTGTTTTTGTTGATAAGCGGCACAACTTCCGCTTTATCCATTGCGATATTTTTCACAAAACTGTAATACGGATGTAAACTTACGCCTATAACAAGTGTCTTACAAAAAGCAAATCCGACGGAGAAAATTAAAACTAACGCCGTTTTTTTCATTTTTTACCCTTTTTGGATTTATCCTGCGGCGTTTGCTTGTTTGTTTCGTTTTTTACGTTGTCGGCGTTTTCCTTATCTTCGCCTGCAAGCGGTCCGTTTTTGGTAATTTCGTGTCCTTCGCTCAAATGTACGGTTACCGTGTACGGAATTTTCGGCTGCTCAACGTTCAAATGCCCTTCTGCCGGAATCTTTGACGTGAAAATCGTCTTACCGCTTGCTTTCTCTTTGAGAATTACGCTTGCGCCTTCCGCGTTGCCGCCTGTAGATATTCCCGCTTCAATGTAAATCGTTCCGTCTTTGTTATCTTCAACAAGAAGTAAAACGCCGTGCGCCATTACCGACGCGCAAAACAAAAATAATGTCATAAGTAAGAACTTTTTCATAATAAACTCCTTTTAATAAAGTTAATAAAATTATACAAGGAAAATAATATTTGCCGCCGTAAAGATTGTTGTTTCAGATAAAAGCAGGTATTTATGTTGATTTTTTAGTAGTAATTTTTCACCGGCGCAGGGGTTATAACTCTATTACTATACTGTCCCCAATACGGAATTTGTCCGTGTTCTGCTTCGTATCGGTTCAAAGTGTCAAAGTGAGTTTTCATAAATTCCGAATATCTTTCATTTTCCTTTGGTGTAGGGCACATGCTCCAACCGCTGGGTCCCCACAGCATCGTCCAACTATTACCAAAAGCCAGTGGTTCGTTTAATTCGACAATATAACCGTCCGATTGGGCATAAGCCGCTTTTCTGTCGGGTGAAAATACACATACGTATTGATACGCTAACTCACTTTGTTTTGTTTGATACCAATTGTCTAATTTTAAGAGTTCATTGGCTATCATCGACCTGCTTTTTCCCGAATTTCCTATCTCCACTGCTTTATCGGCATATTCGACAGCCAAATCTTTATGTGCTTTGTGAATTTCCTCATCGGACATAGTTCGCTCTATTTTAGTCCAGATTCCATTAAAATTTCCATCTCCGCCAAACATGGGAGGACGTGCGCCGGTAGTGTTTTGCTGTCCGCCGCTTAACTGAACAATATCTTTTATGGCTTTTTTTGCGCTTGCGGTAACTTTATCCTCGTCATCGTCTTCGTCTTTTTTCTTTACTTTGCCTAATAATTCTTTGATGACGTCGTAATCCTCTCTGCCGTTTGCACGCATATATTCCTGCAATCTAACAATTTCGTTAATTCGCATAATATTCCCCTTGATTTACAATATCCATCCTGTTAGATTTATCGGAAAAAAACTTTAAAAGTTTAGTAAAATCTTTGTCGAACGTCGGTCATTTTCTTTAAAACGCAAGAAATTTCAGTGATATTATTGGAAATATATTATATTCTCTATAGTAAGAAATTACGATCGAACGAAAGAGTGATAAATAACATACCATCAGTTTTTACAAGGAACAATATTTCCGAAAACTATCTTCTTCACTTGACACCATCCCTA
>JAIRUI010000014.1 GCA_031254455.1 Chitinispirillales bacterium
CGACGGATGATGCCAAGGCATCCCCCGTATACCCTTTATATCTTATTGTATCTTTCCATACAACTCTATTCAATATGTACTCTATATACAATATCTGTCTTGTCAAAGAACTTATTACGGTGGAGATTACAGGATTCGAACCTGCGACATTCACACTGCCAGCGTGACGCTCTCCCAACTGAGCTAAATCCCCGTTTTCACCGCCGTTAGCTTTCAATTTTTTGTAATTTTAAAGTTAACGGATAACGAATATAATTTATTACATAAAGCGATGTCAAGGAAAATCTACATTTTTCTATAAAATTAAGATACCGTCTGTTCGCCGAACGCAATATTTTTTAATTTGTATCGCTTTCTTTTAGCAAAAGAGCCATTTCTTCCGCTTTTTTGTTAATATCCGCAATGGAATTCTTTTGTGTTTTGGAAATTTCAGCAATTCCGCTAATAAAATTATTGCTTGTATTTATTCCCGAAACAATTTCCGCAAGAGAATCGGCGGCGTCTTTAACCATTTGCATTCCATAATCCGCTTTAGTTATTGAATTGTTTACCAACGACTTTGTATCGTTTACCGATTTCGCACTTTGGCTGGCAAGATTTTTTACTTCTTTGGCGACGACCGCAAATCCCTTTCCGGCTTCTCCGGCTCGCGCCGCCTCAATTGAAGCGTTTATAGCCAAGATATTAGTACGCGAAGCGATATCGCTTATAGTTTTCGTCACATTCACAATGTCACGGCTCGCATTGTTGATTTCGGTCATAGCCTGCGTCATTTTCTCCATATATTGAGAACATTTTTCCGCATTCTCTCTAATTGAGCTAATCATTTTCACCGTTTGAGAAGTAGTTTTTACATTTTCATCGGCGCTATTTGTGACGTCGGATGAAATGCTTACAAAGTTTCTGTTCATACCCCCGATATTTTCAATCAAAACCGCTTGCTGTTTTTGAATTTTTTTCAAATCGGTTATATCCTGCACAACTTCAATATGTCCTGTTATATTTCCGTATCCGTCGTATAAATAACGCACTTCTACCTTAAAATCCGAACCAAATTGTTCAAAGAACGTGTGGTTTTCACCCCGTCTCAAACATTCAATCCCGCAGTTTGAAGTTTCACAAATGGCGGCGCCCCAATTGCTGCATTGTTTACCTATAACATCTTTACGTTTTACTTTCTGCAAATCTTCAACGACTTTGTTTATAAACGTCCAATTCATATTTTTGTCTGTTATGGACAAAGGAAACGGAAGCGCGTCAAGTATACTTTCGTACCAATGAATTTTATTACAAATCCAAAGCGCCATTAAAATACATACGACTGTTCCCAAAATCATTAAACACGCTGCAAACAAAATAAAAATCGTTTCATCGGCGGCAGCATTAACCTTATGCCGAATAACAATTCCTCCAAGCGCATCAATAAACAAAGCGCAAACGATGAAAACAACCGTAAGCGTTTTAGTGAATTTGTTTTCTGTTAAAAATTTGAACCACTGCATAAAAACCCCCTATAGTTTTCACATAAATTTTATGTGAATTCGTTGAAATAATAATAAAAACGTCTTTTGTTTGACAGCTGTTAAATTCGATAATGCCTTTGAATCGCCGAAGCGTTATCATAACAAGCAAAATTATAGCAACTGTCTTTAACATATTCAAACTTATTTTTCACAAGCGGGGGGCAAGAAAGAAACAAGAAACAATCTGTTTTCCTTGGAGAATTTATCCTTAGCAAACTGAATTTTTTTGGCAGAGAGAAGAATACATTTAACGGTATTTTTTGAAATATTTTACACATTTTTTTGCTCGCAGTTTTCAATTTTTTCATTCTTTTCATAGTTTTCCCATACGATCAACACCGCTCTATAAAAATATTATTTTGTTTTAACGTTTTAACGAAATTTTGTCAATTTTTGTTAAATTTAATATCAAAAAATTATTACAGATTATTTATTATAGCATTTTATCGTCTCCAAAACGTATTTTTTATAAATCTTTTTGCAAAAGAGTGGGAAAATGACAAAATCTACTACCAAAAAAGAACCACCGATGATGGCTCAATATTACAGAATTAAAATGGAATACCCTAATACTATTCTTCTTTACAGGATGGGGGATTTTTATGAAACATTTGAAGAAGACGCAAAAATTACCGCAAAAATTTTAGGATTAACTTTAACAAAACGAAATCACGGGGGCATTGAAGAAACACCGCTGGCCGGCTTCCCTTATCATGCGATAGACAAATACGCGCACAAACTCGTTAAAGCAGGATATAGAGTCGCTGTTTGCGAACAAATAGAAAACCCTAAAGCCGCAAAAGGCATAGTTAAACGCGACGTAGTAGAAGTAATAAGTTCGGGAACGGGTATCGACGACAGTTTTTTGGAAGAAAAATCCGATAATAATATAATTTGTGTCTGCGAATACGAAGGAGAAATCGGATACGCGATATGTGACGTTTCAACCGGTAATTTCAGTACAAGCGTTTCAAACATTAATGAGATTCCGCAAAAAATATCACGATTTCAACCGAATGAAATTTTACTTTCCGACAAAGAAAACAATCAAATAACGACGATATTGAAAAATAATTTTCCAGAAATTCCCGTTTCGTTTGAAAACGACGACTTGTTTATGTTAAAATCAAGTCGAGAAGAAATTTGCACGCATTTTAACGCTGTTTCGGTAAATTCTTTGGGACTTGAACAAAAAAATTCTGCGGTGATTTCGTCCGCGGTTTTACTGCAATACGTAAAAAAACTTAAAAAGAACAATTGCGGGCATATTTCGTCCATAAAAATTGACTATGCCGAAAAAAACGCTTATCTTGATATAGCGACGATAAGAAATTTAGAATTATTGAAACCTATACATACCGACGAAACCGGCGGAACATTGGTTTCGGTTTTAGACAACACGTCAACTTCAATCGGTTCACGACTTCTTAAACGGTGGATCGTAACCCCCCTTGCAGACAAACAGGAAATAAACGACCGCTTGGACGCGGTGGAATATTTTTGTAAAGAGATTGAAGCCAGGACTTCGCTTCAAGATATTCTCAGACAAATTATCGACCTTGAAAGAATTATCGGAAGAGTTTCGCTTCAAAGAGTAAATCCGCGGGAATTAGACGGTTTAAAAAATTCTATAACGCTTTTCCCTAAAATCGCCCGTTTGATAGGAAACAATCCTTTGCCCGTAATATCGTCAGTCGTGCAAAAAATCAACGGATTTGAAGAACTTTCTCAAAAAATCGCCGAAACAATAGTAGATAATCCGCCGCTGTCAATCGGCGACGGAAACTTAATTCGCTCCGGATTAAACGCAGAACTGGACAATTTGCGAAATCTTCAGCGCGATACAAAATCGTTTATTGCAAAATTACAGGAAGAAGAACGGCAAAACACCGGTATTGATAACCTGAAAGTCGCGTTCAACAACGTTTTCGGGTATTTTTTTGAAGTATCAAAATCACAATTAAACAAGGTTCCGAATTATTTTATAAGAAAACAAACTATAGCCAACGGAGAAAGGTATATAACGCCGCAATTAAAAGAATTTGAAGAACGGGTACTCGGCGCGGAAGAAAAAATCGCAAATTTGGAAAACAATATTTTTGCGGAATTAAAAACTTTTGTAGCGTCATATTGCGTGAAAATTCAAGAAGCCGCGCAAAACATTGCGATTTTAGACGTACTTTGCAATTTTGGCGTAATCGCCTCACAAAATAATTATTGCCGCCCGATTTTAAGTGAAAATTCGGACATGTTGATAACAGAAGGAAGACATCCGGTCGTGGAAATTATGACGAGCGAACAGTTTGTCCCCAACGACACTGTCTTAAATTCAAAAAAGCAAGTTTTAATAATTACCGGACCTAATATGGCGGGAAAATCGACTTACTTGAGACAAAACGCGCTGATTGCCCTGATGGCGCAAATAGGCTCGTTTGTTCCCGCAAAGCGGGCGCAAATAGGGATCGTCGATAAATTTTTTACAAGAATTGGGGCGTCTGACCGTCTTGCAAGAGGACAATCAACATTTTTAGTGGAAATGATCGAGGTCGCAAATATTTTGAACAACGCAAGCGAAAAATCTTTGGTACTGCTTGACGAAGTAGGACGCGGCACTTCGACTTTCGACGGATTAAGTATCGCTTGGGCTACGGCGGAATATCTGCACAACAACACACAGACAAGTACGCGCACGTTTTTTGCGACGCATTATCACGAACTTACGGAATTGGCTTCTATTTGCGAGCGTATGGAAAACGTTCATATTTCCGTAAAAGAATATAAAGGAAATATAATCTTTCTGCGAAAAATTTCTCAAGGAGAAAGTCCGCATTCTTACGGAATAAAAATCGCGCAGCTCGCAGGAGTTCCGCAAAAAGTGGTTCAAAGAGCGGCGCAAATCCTAAAAACGCTTGAAGGACGCGAAGAAAAACAGGGGCTTGACAAAAAAATCTCAGAAATAAAATTGCAAAATAATCCTCAATCGCTTCCTATGCAAATAAGCATTTTTGAAACGACTCCGCAAAATCCAGTTGTCGATATAATACAAAAAACCGACATTGAAAACATTACTCCGATAGAAGCGTTAAAAATTTTTGCCGAGTTAAAAAAGATGTGTTAATAAGTTTCGGCGATTATTATTTTACATTGTCGGTTTTAGTGAAAGATAAAATATGACGAAAAAAACTATTCCTTTTTCAAAAGGACAAATTGACGATTTGAATAAAAAAGAGCAAACCCCGTTCTATATATACGAAGAAAACGGAATTGTCGAAAATTTGAAAAACTTCAAAAACGCATTTTCTTGGATTGATTTCAAAGAATTTTTTGCGGTGAAAGCGACGCCGAACCCCTACATCCTCAAACTCCTGAAGAATTATGATATAGGCGCGGATTGTTCTTCGATGGCGGAATTGGTTTTGGCGCAAAAGTCGGGCGTTTCCGGTGAAAATATAATTTTCACCTCAAACAATACGCCCGCAGACGAATTTAAAAAAGCGTCGCAATTAGGGGCTATAATAAATTTTGACGATATTTCGCACATAAAATTTTACGAACAAAACGCTGGGAAACTTCCCGAACGAGTATCGTTTCGTTACAATCCTGGTAACTTAAAATCCGGAAATTCAATTATAGGCGATCCGATTAGCGCAAAGTACGGATTTACGAAAAAACAATTATTCGACGGTTACGAATACTGCAAAAACGCGGGGGTAAAGAAATTCGGATTACACGCGATGGTCGCATCAAACGAATTGAACGCGGATTATTTTGTGGAAACGGCGAAAATTCTCTTTGAAGAAGTTTTGGAAATTTCAAAAAAGATTAAAATTTCGTTTGAATTTGTAAATTTCGGCGGAGGAATAGGAATTCCCTATCATCCCGAACAAAAATCGGTAGATTTACAAAAAATCGGAGACGAAACAAAAAAATTATACGAAAAAATAATCATTGCGAACGGACTTTCTCCGCTCAAAATTTTTATGGAATGCGGACGAATGATAACCGGTCCGTTTGGATATTTGGTGAGCAAGGTTTTACACAAAAAATCGACATATAAAGAATTTATAGGACTTGACGCTTGTATGGCAAATCTTATGCGCCCCGCTTTATACGGCGCATATCATCATATTTCTATTCTTGGAAAAGAAAATTTTCCGAATGAAATTATCGCCGACATTACCGGTTCGCTTTGCGAAAACAACGATAAATTCGCTATCGATAGAAAATTGCCGAAAGTTGAAATCGGCGATATTTTTGTGATTCATGACGCGGGCGCACACGGACATTCCATGGGGTTTAATTACAACGGAAAATTGCGTTGCGCCGAATTTTTGATGAGAGAAAACGGCGATTTTTTGAAAATAAGACGGGCGGAAACAATAGAAGATTTGTTTGCGACGCTTGACTTTGAGAATCTTGAAACATTTAAGTAAAATAAAGGAGAAAACTATGGCTAACAGATTCGTTGTCGAGAAATTAAAATCACTTTTGGGAAGCGATGATTTAGTAAGCATGTATTTGGACAAATACGGAGAACTTGTAAATTTATCTTATGTTGATCAGTTAAAAGAGCAAATAAAAAAACAACAAACTACCGCAACCAGTAAAAAAAATCCAGAAAATAAAATCGGAGACGATCCGGTTTTTGAAATCAACGTACATTGTCCCGCCTGCTATAAGCAAAACGTCGTATGTTATAATCTGCGGGCTAAAAGTCAACTTATAACGGAAAGTATTTTTCTTGTTCCGCAATACGCCGGATTCGGAGAGTACTTTGTCGAGAATTTTAACCTTTTGCAAACGACCGTCTGTCCGGAATGCTTATTCGCTTCGCCCGATCCCAAGGACTGGACGAAAGTAAATTCCATAACCGGCGTCGAAACCTTAAGCCAGTTGGTTGCGAACGGAAAATTAATGCAGGAATTGAGAAATCAGGAATTGACGCGTAAAAACGCGTTTCCCGCCGCAAAAGCGGATATAAATTATTTTACGAGACCGCGAACGGCTGAAAAGGCGATTGAGTCGATAAAATTGTCGATTATGCGGGCGGAATTAGAAATGAAATCTTTTTTACCGTCGGTTTACTATAAAATAGGCTCATATAATTTAAAAATCGCCGATATAGAAAAAAAGAGTTTTAAAGATTATAAAGGATCGCTTTCAACCGCAGAAAAATATTTTTCCATAGCGGTAGAAAAATCGGATTGCCAAACGATAAATTCCGAAATGGAATCAATTTATCAAGTCGTTGCGCTTAACATATTCTTGGGTAACCTTGACAAAGCGGCGGCGTTCTTCAAAATTATAAAAGACGTTCTAAAACAAAAAGAGCTCGCCGTAAGAGAAAACCCCATTCCCGAAGCAAAAAGAGAATTAGGCGACGTAAATAAGTGGGAAAAAAGAGTGGGCATACTTTGGGAATATCGTGCCGACAAAAGTTTTTGGGCAAACGCTTAAACAATATTCTTTTCGTTTTCGGCTTTACAAAACTAAAAACATTATTAAGACGATGAAGAGAATGGGATTTGACAAATTTTTCTCAAGAAAATGGCAAATTGCGGATATCTGATTATCGCCGAAGTAAAAGGAAATAACGGGAAGACGTATAAATACTCGACGAAGTTGGGAGTAAGACGGTAACGTGATGGTTGAATTGCTTCGCTATGCTCGCAATGACGGTAGCGGTTAGCTTGCAATGACGGGACATATTAAATAAAAGGGGCTGGAGAGATTCCGTTCCCTTTTTGTTTTGATCCACTTTTTTGTGCAGCGAATAGTATATTTGTTTACAACATATTAAAGTAGGAGAAAATTATGGAGGAGTGGAGAGAGCGGTTAGACAGAATTGAAGCGTTAATGAATGAAAACGCGAAAGGTTTTGTTGAGTTGAGAAAACAACAAGAAGAAAACGCGAAAGGTTTTGCAGAGTTGAGAAAATTTTTAGACGAAGTGGGAGAACGTATCGACAAGACCAACGAAATTGTTAACGGTACAAGCGAAAGCAACGGAAAGTTTAGCGAAGCGTATTTTTACAATTCGCTTTTTAACTCAATGCGTTTCGGCGGCAAGGATTTTGACGAAATAGAAAAAGGTATGAAGAGAACGAAAAAATTGCCCAATGGAGAGAAATTGAAAGGGGAATACGACGTAGTAATGTATAACGGCGATACTGTCGCTCTTATCGAGATAAAATATAAGGTGCGCAAAAAAGACCTTGAAACGCTGGCGGGTACGCAGATAAATGTTTTCAGACAGTTATTCCCGCAATATGTCAAACATAAGTTTTATTTGGGAATAGCGGGAATGTCGTTTGAAGATAATACGGA
>JAIRUI010000015.1 GCA_031254455.1 Chitinispirillales bacterium
TTTCGGCATTGTTTTCTTTGCAAGACAAAAAGTCGTTTGCCCATTCTTTCGCTCTCTCGTTAAATTTATCAACCGTCATCCTCATACCGAAAGCAAATTCCGCATTATCTTCAAACAACGAATTACACCAGGTTGGCCCTCTTCCGTCGGCTCTCTTTGTGTATGGAGTAGTTGGCAAATTTCCGCCGTAAATCGACGAACAGCCGGTTGCATTTCCGATAATCAACCGATCGCCGAAAAGTTGTGTGAGCAACTTCACATAAGCTGTTTCGCCGCAACCCGCACATGCTCCGGAATATTCAAAAAGCGGTTTGACAAATTGCGAACCTTTTACACTGTCTAATTTGAGCGTTGATGCATCGACATCAGGAAGTTTGCTCAAAAAGAAGTCGTAGTTTTGAATTTCCTGCTCACGAATCGGAAGTTGATGCTGCATTTTAATAGGATCTGTTTTGCCTTTCATCGGACAAACTTCGACACACAATCCACAGCCGGTACAATCCTCTACCGCAATTTGAACCGTAAATTTTTTGCCTTCAAATTCTTTTCCTATAGCGTCTGCGGATTTGAACGTTTTCGGTGCGCTTTTGAGTAAATCCGCGTCATAAACTTTCGGACGAATCGCCGCATGCGGACAGACAAACGAACAATTGTTACATTGAATACACGCTTTAGGTTCGTTGTTCCAAACAGGAACTTCAACCGCAATGTTGCGTTTTTCGTATTGCGTTGTTCCAGTAATCCATTTTCCATCATCGGGCATTTGTGAAACTTTTACATTCGTTCCTTGTTGACGAAGGAGCTGTTGGGTTACTTCCTTGACAAACGCCGGAGCGTTTGCAGGAACGCCTGCAATATCTTCTATCGAATTTGTAACGCCGCCATATTTAACTTCGTGAATTTGCGTAAGTCCCGCATCAACAGCGTCGTTGTTCATCTTAACGATTTTTTCGCCTTTTTTGCCGTATGTTTTTTGGATCGCATATTTAATAGCCTCGATCGCTTTCTTTTCTTCCATCACTTGCGATATTTTGAAAAACGCGACCTGCATAATTGTATTGATTCGCGCCCCCAAACCAAGTTGTTCGGCAATTTTGATTGCGTCGATAACGTAAAATTTTAGTTTTTTATCGACGATTTGCTTTTGTACTCTTCCGGGAATTTTTGTCCAAACTTCGTCTGCCGAATATTCACTTGTCAGAAGGAATGTTCCACCTTCCATCGCATTTTTGAGCATATCGTATTTGGGAAGAAACGAGAAATTGTGGCAAGCCACAAAATTCGCTTTAGTAATAAGATAAGGAGCGCGGATTTGAGTCGGTCCGAAACGCAAATGAGAGGAAGTAAGCGTTCCCGCTTTTTTGCTGTCATATTCAAAATATCCCTGTGCGAATTTATCTGTTCCGTCAGCGATGATTTTAATCGTATTTTTGTTTGCGCCGACCGTTCCGTCCGAGCCGAGTCCGTAGAAAATAGCGCGATAAGTTTCGTTTCCTTCTGTCGTGAAATTTGCGTCGTATTGAAGCGAAGTTCCGGTAACGTCATCATTAATTCCGACTGTGAAGTGATTTTTCGGTTCTTTTTTGTCGAGATTGTCAAAAACCGCTTTCACCATTCCCGGAGTAAATTCCGCCGAACCCAAACCATAGCGTCCGCCGACTATACGCGGATATTCGCCAAATTTCTTTATTCCCAGTTCTTCCGCTTCGCCGATTGCGATTTTTACCGCCATATATAGCGGCTCGCCGATACTTCCAGGCTCTTTTGTTCTGTCTAAAACAGCGATTTTTTTAACGGTTGCAGGCAGCGCTTCAACAAACGCTTTTGCGTCAATCGGATGGAACAGACGAACTTTAAGAACACCGATTTTTTCGCCTTTTGAAGTCAAACAATCGACGACTTCGTGAGTCGTTTCGCAGGCGGAACCCATAACAACTATCACTTTTTCAGCGTCTTTTGCACCGACATAGTCGTAAAGTTTGTATTGACGTCCGACGATTTTTGCGAACTTATCCATCTGCTTTTGGACAATTTCAGGAAGAGCCGTATAATATTTGTTTACGGTTTCACGTCCGGTAAAATATACGTCGGGATTTTGTGAAGTTCCCGCAATCATAGGTCTGTCTGGAGAAAGTCCTCTTTGTCTGTGAGCGCGAACCAAGTTATCGTCAATCATAGCGCGCATATCGTCAAACGACAATTCTTCTATTTTCTGGACTTCATGCGAAACCCTAAACCCGTCGAAGAAATGAATAAACGGGATTCTGCTTTCAAGAGTCGCCGCCTGAGAAATAAGCGCAAAATCCATCGCTTCTTGAACGCTTGCCGAAGCCAGCATTGCAAAACCCGTTTGACGGCACGCCATAACGTCGGAATGGTCGCCGAAAATGTTAAGCCCTTGCATAGCCAGCGCACGCGCCGAAATGTGGAATACTGTCGGAGTCAATTCTCCTGCGATTTTGTACATATTAGGAATCATAAGTAACAATCCCTGCGAAGCCGTAAACGTAGTAGTCAAAGCGCCTGTCGCCAACGCTCCGTGAACCGCTCCCGAAGCGCCGCCTTCGGATTGCAACTCCGCCACGTGAGGAACGTTTCCCCAAATATTTTTTTCACCTCTTGCGGACTTTTCATCCGAAATTTCCCCCATCGGCGATGATGGAGTAATTGGGTAAATTGCAATAATTTCATTTGTGGCGTGAGCCACGTGCGCTACCGCAGAATTACCATCGTGCGGAACTTTTTTTCTTGAAACGGTCATAAAAAATCTCCCTTAAAAGTGTGTATTTTTGTTCGTATCAATCATAAAATACTAAATGCCGTCAAAACATTTATAGTAAAAAATCCAAATTATCCTTTTATCCGTTCTGCTAATTCTTCAAGTTCTTTTTCGTATTTACTCCAATCGTTTTTCGGCTCTTTTGCTACGCCGCTTTCGACAGCCGCTTTTGCCACCGCCAAACTTACATCGACTAATACGCGCGGATCAAGCGGTTTTGGAATGATATAATCCTTTCCGTATTCCATTTTGCTTGCATTATACGCCTGCAATACCGAGTATGGGACATCACCTTTTTTTGCCAAATTCGCAAGCGCAAATGTCGCTGCGAGTTTCATTTTTTCGTTAATATCGCAAGCGCAAACGTCTAACGCTCCGCGAAAAATAAACGGAAACCCTAAAACGTTATTTACCTGATTTGGATAATCGCTTCGTCCGGTCGCCATTATACAGTCTGGATTTGCATCTTTTGCGTCGTCGTAACTGATTTCCGGATCGGGATTTGCCATAGCGAAAATTATCGGCTTTTTATCCATTGATTTTATCATTTCTTTACTTACTAAACCACCTGCGGAAAGTCCGGCGAAACAATCGGCGTTCTCCATTGCGTCTTCAAGCGTACGTGCGGAGGTTTCTACGGCAAATTCTTCTTTTGGAGTACCTGCAATATCGGTGCGTCCTTTGTAAATGACGCCTTTCCTGTCACACATTATTAAATTTTCTTTTTTTACGCCAAGCGCAATATAATGTTTTGCGCAACTTGTTCCCGCCGCGCCGGTTCCACTGAAAACGACTTTAATTTTTGAAATATCTTTCCCCTGCAGTTCTACAGCGTTAAGCAGCGCCGCACCGGAAATTATCGCCGTTCCGTGCTGGTCGTCGTGAAAAACCGGAATACTCATTCGTTTTTTTAGTTCTCTTTCTATATAAAAGCAATCAGGCGCACAAATATCTTCCAAATTTATTCCGCCGAAAGTCGGTTCCATCAACATTACCGCTTCAATGAATTTATCTTTGTCGCGTGTATTCAATTCCAAATCAAAAACGTCTATATCGGCAAATCTCTTAAATAAAACCGCCTTACCTTCCATAACCGGTTTCCCAGCCAAAGCACCTATATCTCCTAGCCCTAATACCGCCGTTCCGTTGGTAATTACCGCGACCAAGTTTTGCCGCGCCGTGTATCTGTTTGCAAGCTTGGGGTTTTTTTGGATTTCGCGGCATGGCTCGGCGACTCCTGGCGTATATGCCAAAGACAAATCCTTTTGGGTTCGACAGGGTTTGGTCGCCGTGACTTCAATTTTTCCGCGCCGTCCGCTTTCGTGGTAGTTAAGCGCCTCGTCTTTTGTAAACATTTTCTTGCCTTTTTTGCCGTTTTTTGTTGGAAATCATAAGAAAATACATTAGTTTCGATAGGCAAATAGTATTTTTGGCGCAATTTATATGAATAATGAATATAATTAAGGGCTTATGAATGTATGATACTACCAAAATATCAGTAGGTAAAGCTAAACTCGAAATTAACGGGAAAGTCGTCGAACTTCCGATTATTCAAGGGTCGGACGGCGGAATCGGCGTTGATATATCGACGCTTCACAAACAAACCAGGGCTATCGCTTTCGACAACGGTTTTAGCAATTCCGCATCGGCGTTAAGCGCAATCACCTATATTGACGGCGAAAACGGCATATTGCGTTATCGCGGTTATTCTATTGAGGATTTGGTTCATAACGCGACTTTTCGTGAAGTCGCATATTTAATGATAAGTGGAAAACTTCCCACACTTGACGAAGCCAAACATTTCAGCGTTTATTTAACCGAACACTCTATGATTGATGAAGATATGCACCACTTTTTTGCAGGATTTCCAAGGACTTCGCACCCGATGGCGATTTTGGCGGCGATGGTTACTTCGCTTTCAAGTTTTTATCCCGAAATTATGCACGATGATGCAAATTTTAACGAAACTGCAGCGCGTCTTATCTCAAAAGTTCGTACTATTGCCGCGTTTTCATATAAAAAATCAAAAGGGCTTCCGCTTGTGTATCCGCAGGCGAATTTGTCTTATGTAGAGAATTTTCTAAATATGATGTTTGATACGCCCAGCCGTCCTTACGATATAAAAAGCGACTTGCATCAAATGCACGCCAAAATTTTGGATAAACTTCTTATTCTTCATGCAGACCACGGACAAAACTGTTCTACAACCGCCGTGAAACTAGTAAGTTCTGCGCGGGTAAATTTATACGCGGCTATTTCCGCAGGTATTTGCGCGCTGTGGGGACCTTTGCACGGTGGAGCGAATCAAGCGGTCATCGAAATGTTGGAAAACATAAAAAAGGACGGCGGAAACATCGAAAAGTACATAGAAAGAGCCAAGAACAAAGACGTTCGCCTTATGGGTTTCGGACACGCTTTATATAAAAACTACGACCCCAGGGCTGCGCTTGCAAAAGAATTGCTTGGCGAATTTCTTGGAAAATGTCCGGTTTGTGAACCGCTTTTTGAAATTGCGCAGGAGTTAGAGCAAAAGGTACTTGCAGACGACTATTTTATTGAGAGAAAACTTTTCCCTAACATTGATTTTTATACGGGAATTATTTACAGAGCGCTTGGAATACCTACGAACATGCTCACGGTAATGTTTGTTTTGGGACGTCTTCCAGGATGGATTGCACAATGGCGGGAATTGATGGGTTACGGAGTTAAGATTTTCCGTCCGCGGCAGATTTACATCGGACCGGACGCTCTAAAATATGTTCCGTTGAAAAACAGGAAGTAATCGCAGCCTATGAACGAAAAATGTTTGATTTTGCTTGAAGACGCCGTAAGAAACGGGGAACTACCCAAATTAGAATTTTTTGATTCGCCGTTTTCCTTGCAAAACACAAACAACGTTGTAAAAATTATTTTTCCCGAATTTACTTGTTTATGCCCAAAAACCGGTTATCCTGATTTTGCTTCAATCGAAATT
>JAIRUI010000016.1 GCA_031254455.1 Chitinispirillales bacterium
TCAGACGTGTGCTCTTCCGATCTTGGCGGTGGCGATATCCATATTCCTGTAAATCTGCCGTGAATCGCACGAAATAATTTCACCGTCTATTCTCTTTGCCAACTCTATCGCGGCGGCGCTCTTGCCTATCGCCGTCGGACCGATTATTACGGGAATCATTTATATATAACCCAGTTTACCCGCAACGTCTTCAAATATTATCTTATGAAACTTAAGTAAATTCTCTCTGAAAACCTGTTTGCAATCATATTGAACGTAATTTTTTACCAATTCGTCGTATATCTTTTTCGCTTTCGGTCCCAAACCTTTATCGTTCCTAAACGAAAACGCCTGTAAATCCGCCAAAATTTCCATTGTCTGCACCAATTCCGCATTTTCGACCGATTTCAGCGCAAGCCGCGCCGAAACCGTTCCCATAGAAACGACGTCCTGATTACTTTCGTTCGACGAAATCGTATTCACGCTCATCGGACAAGCCAATTGTCTGTTTTCCGCCGCGGTAGAAACCGCCAAATACTGCGATCCCATAAATCCGATATCTAAACCGATATGACCGGCCGCCAAATTTTCCGGTAGCCCGTCGTTTAAATTTTTGTCCAAAAGTTTGTTTGTTCTGCGCTCGCTTATATTGCACAGCGTAGAAATCGCTATACGCAAACTATCCATCGCAAACGAAACAGACTGTCCGTGAAAATTTCCGCCGTGCAGAATTCTGCCGGATTCGGGAATAACTAACGGATTGTCGTTTGAAGAGTTTATTTCAGTAAGCAATACTTTCTGCGCATATTTTATCGCGTCATAAACTACCGCCAAAACCTGCGGCGTACATCGCAGAGAATAAACATCTTGAACCTTTTCCCGTGTTTCAAACACCGCTCCGTCTTTTTTCTGCAGACGAATTTTATCGTGCAAACCGTCTCTTTTGACCGTATTTTGGGAACCGGCGATAAGATTCTCTATCATTTTAGCGACTTCTACCTGCCCCTCATGATTTTTTAAGGCATGCAAATCCGTATCAAACGCATCGTCCAATACCGAAAAAATTTCCATCGCAAACGCGGCGGCGAGTACTTGTACGTTAAACAAATTTTTGGCTTTTTGTAGTGAAATACATGCGATCGCACTCATTACGGAAGTACCGTTCATAATTGAAAGCGCTTCTTTATACGATAATTTTATAGGTTTAAGATTCGCTTTCTCAAGCGCTTTTTTCGCCGGCATAGTTTCATTTTGAAAATATAAATCGCCCTCGCCTATAAGACCAAGCCCCAAATGCGCCAAAGGAATTAAATCGCCGCTTGCGCCCACGCTGCCCTGTTCGGGAATTACCGGAGCGACGCCCTCGTTAAACGCCTCTTCCATAAAACGCAAAAGTTCTACGCGTACGCCGGAGTAACCTTTCACAAGACAATTCAAACGTATGGCAAAAACGGCGCGTGCAATATTATACGGCAGAATATTTCCCATTCCCGCCGAATGCGAGCGTAAAAGATTCACCTGTAAAGTCTCAAGTTCGCCATCGTCGATAATTTTATTGCACATAGGTCCGTAAGACGTATTTACTCCGTAAATTATTTTTCGGGAATTTACCGCATCTTCAATTATTTTTCTGCTTTCCGCGCAAACAAGCAACGCGGAATCGCTTAAACTTACTTTTGCCGCGGTATTGGCGAGCGTTATAACGTTGTCGAGCGACAACGATTTTCCGTCAAGGACAACTCCGTATCTTTTCATAATAAAGCGCTTACTCCAAATCTTAAACCGAATCCGTTAAATTTACGTTCATAATGATAACCTTTTCCTCTGCGCTCCGTCGTGGAAAACTGCCATTGAGGACCGACAAAAAGAGAAATTGATTTTCCTACGTCAACCATGCATTCCAAACTGAATTTCCCAATAATCCCGTTGTAATACCCGTCGAACTCCTTAACCGCATTCTTATCGCTTGAGTTATAATTTACATTCGATATAAAAACCGAATTATACCCTGCTTGCGCATGGAGTACCGGATGTATCATATATTGAGGAATCGGATCTACGATTATAAAAACCGAAACAGGAATCATAATGACGCGCTCTTTGCTATGCACCAAATACGTATTATAATCAACGGTATTCCTGTTTTTGTCGAGATGCCATACAAAATTCAAATTAGGTCCCAAGGTCAAATGTTCGTTTAAAAGCCAGCCGTATTCTCCGGCGATAGTCCAATGCACTTTCCTGTCTTTGGCATGCATGTAACTTCCCGAAAGAGCCCTGGTCGGCTCAATCGCAAAATCAATAACCGATGAAGCGTAAACAGACGCGGCAACCGACATTAACGTTAAAATTTTAATAACTCTCACTTAGAAACTCCTACCTTTTATAAATCAAAAGCAAAACGTTTATTTAACAAAACCTATATCTTTTCCGTCGCTCGCTTTATTTTTGCCTATCGAATTATCCTTGAGAAAATAGTGTTTTCCCGTAAAATATGGACGTCCGATAAAATCGTCCTGATTTATAAACTCTTTTTGTTCGGGATAAATTATAAGATTTTTCATGACAAGCAAATTTTGGTTCGTTAGTTTTATCGCCTTATGCCCGTTATTATAAAACAGACAATCTTTAAGAATAACATCTTGGTCGCCGTCAATTTCTATTCCGTATCTACGATTTTCGGCAATAGTTAAATGCGACATTTCACCTTCTGTAGATCCTATCGCCGTTCCCTGAATTCCCGCATTTAAATTGTTTGAAATAATAGAGTTTACAATTTTCGGAAGACGGTTTATCGCCAAAATACCCGAACCTTGATTTGAGTGAATGTAACAATTTTCAATAGACGCGCCGGTATTTGACGTAACTACGCCGTTTCTCCCGCCGCAAATAGATAATCCTATTATTTTTGCACCGCCGTTTAGTTTTACTACCGCGTCTCTTCCGTTACCTATTATCTCGGCGGCGAATAAATTCTGAGAACATAAAACCACGCCGCTCTTTAAGATAACGTCTTCTCGATATTTCCCATCGGCAAGCATTATCGTATCGCCGGATTTTACCCGCAGCATAGCTTGACTTATAGGAGATGAATTTGACGGGGAGATTCTGACTATTTCTGGAAAAGCCGTCGTCGCAAGCAAAAATAAAACCGCTAATATTTTCATAATCGTTCCTTTCAAATCTCAAAATAAAAAAAGGTCATACGAAAATAATATTTCGTATGACCTAAAACTTAAACAAACTCAAATTTTATATTAATTTCCTTCAAGCATTTTGAGCTGTTCTTGAATTTTACGCATTTCCTCGTCGATAGATTGAACTTTTTCAAGAGATTTTGACGTGCTTGTCGTTCCCATAAGTTCTCTCACCTTCGCCAACGCATAAGACACATCGTCAAGCACTTTCTCGTGTCCTCTTCCGAAGAACAGCGTCGATTCATAATCGTCGTTATACTTGCCGAACGCTCTTACGTCCGTTTCTTGGCTTTTTTGAACGGGAGAAAGAGAATCTATTTGCGCGATAACGTAAGACGACTGCGACACCATAGCCAATTCTTTAGATCTCTGCGCCGTTTCGTAATACGACTCTCTATCGGTCACATACTTCGCTTTCCGCTGATTCCAATCCGACTGTGTCGGCGAACTGTAAGCCACAAGCCGCTTTTCCGCCTCGCCAAGCGCATTAGCCGCAACGGCGTATTGTTTATCTACGATACTTTTATAAGCGAGCAGTAAATCCGCTTCACTCAATAGAATATCGTCCTTTGTCGCCGTTTTAAGCGCGTTCGCCGCAGTTACGCAATCGTTCCAGTTTGCCGCTTTCAAAGCTACCCACGCCTGACCCAGCAACGCCTCGCTACGGTACGGACTTGACGACGAAATCGCACGAAGCGCCGCCATCGCCCTAACAAGCGACTGACCTTCCGCGACTTGTCCTTCGTAATACAAGAACGCCATAAGAAGATAAGAACGATCGACAATCGCCTTTTGGTCGTTTGTCTTCACCGGCGACTGCACCACGTTATCAAGATATTCCAGCGTTTTGTTCAAATCGCCGTTAATAGCATAGGCTACGCCCATAGAATGTTGTGCAAAAACATAATCCCCATGTCCTGCGGGAACGGAATTAAATTGCTGCATCGCTTCCATAATACGATCCTGGTTAAACAACGCCTCTCCGTAATAATACGCCGCCGCATGCTTAACGCTGTCCGGCGAAGACGCTATATTTATTTGATCGTACAAATCCTGAACTCTGCCGTAATCGCCTTCGCGGTACGCTACACGCAACAGTCCAAGCAATGAATACGGCGCGACCGGAGAACGCGGAAAATCGTTTAAAACTTGATTGTAATTGTCGTTTGCGACTTCACGCATATCCATCGCTTCTTCGTTCATACCCATGTAATAAACCACATAATCGTTTCTGAAGAAATCCGGATATTCCGTTAAGATTCTTCCGCCGATAAAGAACGAACTCCAGTAATTTCCCGCATAGTGCTCGGAAAGCATCTGATTATACAGTTTACCGGGTCCAAGCTGTACTTGACGAGCCATTTTCATCGCATAAACTTGTTCTCTGTGCGGACCGAATTGCCCTCTAAAATAAATCGTATTCGTAAACGACGCTTTATCGTCGGTTATGTTAGTATATTGGTAACCCACCTGAAAATCGCGTCCGCCAAAAATTGACGGAACGTTCATTCCGCCGGAAACTCCCCAGTGCCCCGTCCCGAAATGACCATGAATATTTATCATTCTCAAAAGCCACACTCCGATACGTCCGCTGAAGTCAAATTCTATTTTCTTCTTACCGTCAAATACTTTCCTGATATCTCCGGTATTAGCGTCAGCGATAGCCTGTCCGGCGAACGACGCGGCGCTTGAAGTAAAGTCCTTGATATCAAAATCGATTCCCGCGTCCACCTGTCTGTCAAACATAAAACTTATCCAATTTATTTTAGCGTTAATCGACTGAGTGTTTACCGTAACTTTCTCTCCTTCAGGACGAGAAAAGATGTTCGGAGAAATTGCGTTTTGGAAGTTAATCCCTACGATATGTTCCCCAAGAACAGGGTGATTTGAAACACGATAGGTAGCGCCGATATCAATACCGAGTCCGCGGATAGGATCTCCGAAATTAGGAGTTTTGAATATGTTCAAGTTGGCGCCGATACTCAACCTGTTAAACGGATTAATCGCATACGTAGCCATAAACAGCATGTGATTATCGTAATACGGCGTTCCGGTGCTTACTATTTCTTCTTTGTCCGGGTCCCACTTCGCTCCCATAATCGGTTCGTTTGAGGTTACGCCCAAAACTGTAAATCCTACCGATTGGTACAAACCGATAGGCACAACCGCGCCGCCCTCATACAGGAAAAACGCATTTCCCAAACTCGGACTCCACACTCCTCGAACCGAGACGTAATTTTCTTCCGTCAAAATAGCGGGGTTAGACGCAGGCGAATAAGGAGCGAACAAGTCTCTCCATCTCTGCGTTACATAATATTCGCCCGGAAGCCCGTCTCCAAAAACCGCAGTCGCTGCAAACGCGACAATCATTCCTCTCATTACGAATTTCGTCAATGATTTTTTGGTATTATTGATGTTAAAAAACCGCATATTATCTATCCCTTTCTTCCTTAGTTTTTAAGACGAGCGCCGAGGTTTTGTCCGGTGGCGTCTTTTACGCTGCAACACAAAGTCGGTTCCGGATTGAAATTATACTTTACTTTAGGCGAAATAAACGAAGGATCAAACACATAATTATCCGCCGGATTTTCGTAGAACTGTTTAAGATTTTCCCAGAAATTGTTATATTTAATCACAGATTCCGACGCTTCCTGAGTCATTTTTAAACCATATTTTTGATTAAACGCAATGGTATTATACCGAAATTGAACGTTGCTCGCCCCGCCCAAGAAGAATCCGTATCCGACATTGTAAGCGATAGTGTTATGTTCTATCGCGCCTTTAGACGCACGTAAATTCCAACCGATAATACCGGAAGCTCTGTTAAAACTTATAATGTTATCTTCTATGGTAGGAAGATGACGAACGATAACGATCCCCGACATCCAATTTCGTACTATGCGGTTTTTTCTTATCACAACATCCGGATCTTTACTGAATACGCCTATGGTGCCGTTTCGGATTTCAAAACCCTCAATTCCCGCACCAGCGCCCAAAGTTACCACAGTTCCTCTTCCGTCACCGTCAACTATAGCGCCGTGAAGATACTGCGACTTCACATACACTCCGCCTCTGATAAACAGATCCTCTTTGTAAACACCATCGGACACTATTACGGTATCCCCAGCCCTTGCTTTGACTATCGCCTGTGAAATTGTTCTTATCCCTGTTGACGGTACCATAACGACTTCCGCCGTTACCGAACAAATAAACACAACACTTGCGGTTACCGTTGCCCTGAAAAACGATTGCTTCATATCATTTAACTCCATTCTTCATAAAGCCGTATATATTCTTGAGCCAATATCTTCGCCATTTCTTCCGTTATTATAACACCGAGACGTTTCCTTTAATCTAAAATCGTTCAATTCCGGGCTTTTGAATTCCGGATCAAACGAATAATTATCTTCCGGCAACGTCATGTTAACTTGAATATACGATAAAAATACATTAAATTCCTGAAAGATTTGCGTTTTATCACTTATTTTTACTGCAAACTTGCCGTTATACGCTATAATATTGTTCGTCAATCCCACTTTACAAGCACCGCCGAGCGAAATTCCGTGGTTCTCGTTATAAACTATGGTGTTGTTCAAAATTTCACCGCTTGTCTCGACATCCCACATCAAAATCCCTGAACCGGAGTTGCGAAAAATCAAATTATCTTCAATTCTGACAAAATGCGCTACAGCCAAAATACCCGACTGCTTGTTATTCGATATTAAACAAGACAATACCGAATTATCCATACCTTCAGAATATACGCCGATTCGTCCGCCGGTTACTTTCAGCCCGGAAATCGTGTTTCCGTTAGACAATATTACAACATTTTCTTTTCCCGTTCCCGATATATGGGCTTTACCTGTCTCTCTTGCGACAAGCGAAACTCCGGCAGGAATACGAATTCCCCCTCTATATCTTCCGTTTTCCAAAACAAGCGTATCTCCCTTTTGGCTGCGAGCAAGCGCAATATTCAACTGTTTTGACGCCGCCGGAACTGCAATCATGTCGGCGCAGACAACAAATACAAAAGATAAAATCGCCGCACAAATCCTGCAAAAACCGCTGTCTAAAAATCCGCTCACAAATATACATCCTCAATAAAACCGACATATCTTCAAGTTAAAAATATACGTTATTGCAAACGCCGAAACAACAATAAATTTATTTTTTTTTAATTTTTTTTATCTTGAAAAAACATTAAAGTTTTAAATTTTTTTGCCGATAATGTTAGTGGAGATTATGCATGGATGTATTTTTTACCGGTAAAAGACCTAATGGAGTAGGCGGTTATTATGTTATTGGATAATATTTATTCAACAAATTATTTTTCACAGACGAATTCCGTAAAAAAGGAATTCAAAGATTTGAGTAATGCAAAACAAGCGGCTAAAAAAACCGCTTTTGAACATGACGATTATTACACTCCGTCCATTCAAGAAAAATCTGTCGAATCAGTGAAAGCCAAAAATTTATCTGAAATAAAAAACAGAATTAATTCGGGATTTTATAATTCCCAATCAGTCAACGACGATTTAACCGAAGTCTTTACGGAAATTTTCAAAAAAACATTTTCGTAAAACATGAAAAAAAACGTTACAAATATTGTAATAATTGTAATTTCCGGTTTTTTTCACGGATTTCTTTCGCCGCCGTTTAATCAAAGTTTACATCCGGCGCTGTTTTTTATACCGGCAATCGCAATTTTTTGCTCTATTCCGTTCATCGCCGTGATTTACGACAAAAAACCGAGTAAATTGAAAATGTACGTGTGGGGATTCTCCTCATATTTCGGTTCGATTTGGTGGATGGCGCTCGTCGATGTAAACGACCTGAGTTTGCTTATCACCTTCGGAACTATTTTGCTTGCCGCATTTTTCGCTTTGAAATATCTTGCGTTAGGAATAATTTCGTCTTGCGTCGTACGTAAAAACAAAAAATTATCATTTTTATTCGTCCCCGCGCTGTGGATAATTTCCGAATATTTATTTCTGTTCGGCTCACTGTCGTTTCCGTGGATGTTTGAAGGATATTTGTTGTCGCAATACTTTTATTTGTCACAAATCGTAAGCGTAACGGGAATTTGGGGATTGTCGTTTTTAGCGGTGATTTCGGCGGTCGTTTTATACGAAACAATATTTGAAAACAGAAAAACCGTCGCCATAAAAACTATAATTATTGTGATTGTTGCAATTTGTTTATTTGGATTTTTCCGTATAAAGTCTATCGGATTTTACGAACAAAAAGCGTTGGTTTTGCAGCCGAACGTCGACCAAGAAAATTGGTGCGGAGAATCTTCGCTTTTTGCGTCTATGGAAGTCTTGGACAGTTTATTCGAAACATCGACCGAACTAAACAAAGGGATTTATATAATTCCCGAAAGCGGAATTTTCGCTTATTTCAATCGGCATCCGCTTTGCAGAAATATGGTAAACAATTGGCTTGAGAAATACGATTCGCCGATAATTTTCGGAACTTTAGACCAAACTTTGAGCGAAAACTACGATACAATTTCGGCGTATAATTCGGCGTTCTTCGCAAGACTGCAAAATTACGAATACAAAAAATATAAAAAGCGAAAACTGGTGCCGTTTGTAGAAACAATGCCGTTTTCAGATATTTTTCCGTTGATAAACCGTTTAGATTTGGCAGGAGGAAGTTTTTCGGCCGGAAAGGAAAATACGGTTTGGGAATTTGAAGAAAACTTAAAAATAGCGCCGATGATATGCTATGAAAGCACGTATCCGAATTTTGTGCGAAATCGTATAAATTCCGGCGCAAATTTTCTTGTAAACATAACAAACGACGGATGGTTCGGTAAAACTACCGCCCCTTTCCAGCACGCGGAAATGTCACGGGTCAGGGCGATAGAAAACGGTGTCGGGATGATAAGATGCGCAAACTCCGGTATTTCGTTTTCGGTAGATTGTTACGGGAAATATTTGTCGAAAACAGATTTATACAGGCGAGAAATTGTCGAAATGCCTATCGCAAAACCGCTGGAATCAACAATCTACCGCAAGTTCGGCGATTGGTTTGTGTATTTGTGCGGACTTTTTGCGATTTTTGCTTTTATTTTTCCAATTGTTCGGAGGAAATAAGTCCGATTGACTCACAAATTTTGTGAATTTGCTCAAATTTATTCAACGTGTAAAAATGTATTCCGCGAACTCCGGTTTCAATCAGGTCGTTAACCTGCTGCGCCGCCCAATGAATGCCGACTTTTTCTACATAATCGTCGTTTGTCGCTCTATAAACCGCTTTGAGAAGTTTTGCCGGAATACGCGCCCCAAGCGACAATTCGGCGATTCTTTTCATATTGGCAAGCGACGTAATAGGCATAATTCCCGCGATAATCGGAACGTTAATTTGCGCTATTTCGCAACGCTCGCAAAAATCGTAAAAATCGTCGTTGTTGAAAAATAATTGCGTACAAACGTAATCTGCGCCGTTATCGACTTTTCGTTTAAGGTTGTCAATTTCCGTCAAACGATTCGGAGTGCTCGGATGTCCTTCAGGAAACCCCGCGACTCCTATTCCCATCTCTGAAAAATTATCTTTTATGAATTTCACCAATTCGCCGGCGAACTTGAATCCGTTTTCACAAGCGGCAAAATTCGGCATATTTTTAGGCGTATCTCCTCGCAAAGCAAGAATGTTTTCGATTTTTACGGCTCGGTAATTTTCAAGAATTTGACGGATTTCGCTCTTGCTATGCCCTACGCAAGTCAAATGGGCTACAGCGGTCAATCCGGTTTCTTTTTGAATTTTACCTACTAAATTTCGAGTATTTTCGCGGGTAGAACCGCCCGCGCCGTAAGTGACGCTGACGTAAGACGGCGACAAGTAACGTAATTTTTGCACGGTTTCAAAAAGGTTGTCGAATCCGTTGTGGGTTTTAGGCGGAAAAAACTCAAAACTCAGCGTCGTTTTTTTGCGGTTTAAAATATCTATTACTTTCAAAACTATCTCCGTTGTAAAAAAATTTTGCGATAAAACACGAATTTACGCTTTGAAGAATTTGTCAGGCGACTGATGTACATAATCCATTTCTATTGATATTAACCGAAATCTATAAAAACTATTCTTCGTCGATCGCTCCATCGACCAGACGGTCAATTCCGCAAGCCATAGAACTCAATCCGTTATCTACATAAACAACCGTTCCGGTTATAGCGGCAGCCATAGGCGATACTAAAAACGCCGCAGGACACGCAACGTAATCCGCTTCCATTTCCTGTCGAAGCGGGGCGTTGTGCGCCGAATATTTTATCATTCTGTCAATAAATCCTATCGCTTTTGCGGCTCTGCTGCCAAGCGGTCCCGCAGAAATCGCGTTTACCCGGATATTCCATTTTCTTCCGCATTCAAACGCTAAAGTCCGCGTATCTTGCTGCAACGCCGCTTTCGCCGCGCCCATTCCGCCGCCATACCCAGGCACGGTTCTGTCCGCCGAAAGATAGGAAAGAGAAATCACCGCACCGCCGCTGTTAATATTCGCGCCGAATTGCTTTACTAATGAAACCAAAGAGTAAGACGACGCTGAAAACGCCGCCAAATATCCCGCTCTTGAAGTATCGAGCAAATCGTTTTTGACTTCAGGCCCGTTTGCCAAGGCATGAACCAATATATCAATTTTCCCATATTTTTCATATACTTTTTTGGCGACTTCGCTAACGGTGTACCCTGTGATTCCGGCATACCTTTTGTTCTCTTTAACATCTTGCGGAACATCTTCCGGAAAATCAAAAACCGCATCAAGAGGAAATATTTCGGTAATTTTTAATTCTTTGCCGTCATGTAATTTGGTATCCAATTTATTTCTTTCCAACGATTTCGTAAAGATTTCAAGCACGGGGGGCCAAGTTCCTACAAGTATTTTTGCACCCGCTTGCGCAAGCCGTTTCGCGATCGCCCAACCGTAACCGTTGTCGTCCGCGACTCCGGCGACAAACGCTATCTTTCCCGTTAAATCAATAGGCAACATCGAAACATCCTTTTTTGCTTTTGTTTATTGAAAATATAAAACTAAAATAATTCATTCCTTAATGTAAAGGCGAATAAATCTTCTTGCGATAAAAATATTTAGACGGTTTATCGCCGCCGTCCGCCGATAATTCCCGCCCGCCAAAGATAATAAATCAACGTAAGCAAAGAAGATATCGCAGCCGAAAGATATGTCAAGAACGCCGCGTTAAGAACCGCTCCGGCCGATTGCGCTTCTATTCTATCGACCGCGCCGCATTGAACCATAAGCAGTTTGGCGCGGCTTGACGCATCCCATTCTACCGGCAGAGTTATTATAGAAAATATAACCGCGGCGGAAAACAGTATTATTCCCGCCAAAATCAAATTAAACGAACTCAGCACAAATCCGCCGATTAACACTATATATGAAAATGTCGAACTTATATTCACGACAGGAACCATAGCGGAACGCATACTGAGCCAAATATATCCTTGTGCGTGTTGAATCGCATGCCCGGCTTCATGACAGGCGACTCCGATCGCCGACAAAGAACTTTCG
Organism: Chitinispirillales bacterium; assembly: GCA_031254455.1. Taxonomy (NCBI): domain Bacteria; kingdom Pseudomonadati; phylum Fibrobacterota; class Chitinispirillia; order Chitinispirillales; species Chitinispirillales bacterium. The sequence continues at coordinate 11,704 of JAIRUI010000016.1, forward strand.
CCGTAAACTTTGGGCGACAAACGTAAAACTTTGGACGCCGGATCATAATGGTCGGATAAAAAACCGTTAGTTTGCTCAATACGGACATCGTCTATTCCGGCGCCTGTCAAAAGCCGTTTCGCCGCTTCGGCTCCGGTAATTCCTTTAGCAGAACGAACTCGTGAATATTTATTGAAAGTAGAGGATGTCATAAGAGACGCGAAACCGGACAAAATCAGCGCCGGTAATACGAAATAAAAATACATAGGGTCAAAACCAATCAAAATTTCCTCCTTATTTCTCAACGAAATTCAAAAGTATAATTCGTAAATGGTACAGACGGAAGGGTTCGAACCCTCAACCTTCTGATCCGTAGTCAGATGCTCTATCCAATTGAGCTACGCCTGCACGAAAACATCATGAATATATAAAATTATGCGCCGCAATGTCAAGGTTTATTCACTCTTATCGATAAAAACGAATAACGACCCGCAATTTTCGCAGACGATAGGCGCTTTTTTCATCGATATTTTTCCCATAATGTTAGGGCTTAAAACTTGATTGCAATATCCGCAGGTTTTTCTTTTCGGATATACAAGCGAAAGAACTCTGCCGCTGTTTTTTCTGCCCGGCAGTATAGAATCATATATGTTTAAATAATTTTGCGGAATTGACGGCAATAATTTTTCTTTTTCAACGATTTTTAAAGAAATATCATTATCTATAGAAGAGATTTTCTGCGTTAAATCTTCAATATTCGGAGTGTTTTCCGATTTTACTTTATCAAAATCCGCTTGTTTCGTTTTAAATTCCTCTTGAATTTGCGGCAGTTTTTCTTTGAGTTTTATAATATCTCGGCTCGTACTCTCAATAAAAGTTTTACGTTCCCTGATTTCGCGCAGAACCGCATCGTACTCTTTGTTATTTTTAACGGAATTCAGCCTATCATGACTTTTAGCGAGTTCGTTTTTGTGTGTTTCAAGGTCGATATTCGCCGAAGCGATATTTTTTTCAATTTTTTCCATGCTTTCTTTAGCCGCAAAAAGTTCTTTTTCTTCTTGAGCGATATTATCTTTAAGTTCTTTAAGTTTCTTTGGATATTCTAATTTTGAACTTTCAAGTTTAGCAATCTGAATATCTATTTCTTCTACGTTTAATATACTTTCCTGTACAGACATTTTAACCTCCCTTGAAAATAATAGTTTTAGGAAATGGGCGTACTAGGACTCGAACCTAGGACACACGGATTATGAGTCCGCCACTCTAACCGACTGAGTTATACGCCCTGATATCTGTTGCAATATACATTTTTTCTATACGGCGTGTCAAGTGTTTTTTTGCAGACAGGCGGTTCTTCTTTTTGACGGATGCCAATTTTTATCGTATTTGAGCGGTAAATTTTCGTCAACGATTATGCTTTTATCAAGCATTTTATCGTCGTCGAAAATAAAATATCCTGAGAATTTTTTACCGGCAAGCATAAGCGGAAGCCAAAATTTATCGTCCGCCCACATATTCTCGTATGGAATTTCACTTAATTTACACCAAAACGGCAACGCTTCGTCGGTTTCTTTGATTTCGCCGCTATATTCCTGCGAAACGAAAACGAACCCTTTGAGCGAGTAGCCGTCAGTAAAATAAAAATTCAATTCGCCCGCTTTTTTAACATTTTTCGGCGTTATGCAAACCTCTTCCCGCGTTTCGCGGACCGCCGCCTCAAAATCGCTTTCGTCAGGGTCGATTCTTCCGCCCGGCGCGTTGATTTTTCCGTTTCCAAGCCCGCGCTTTTTATGAATTAAAAGCGCTTCGTCGGTTTCTTTGTTGAAAACAAACGACAAAACCGCGTACTCCGAAAACTTTTCGTTTTCCCAATGCAAATCTTTACAAGTTTTTATTTCCACACCGCCGCCTTAGGACTCTGATTTTCACGCATACTCAAAACATTGTTTCCCGCAATTATTACGTGATCAATCAGCGGGATTTCCAACGTTTCGCCGACCGATACGATTTTTTGCGTAAGATCCCAATCCGCATTCGACGGATTCAGCGAATTTGCAGGATGGTTGTGCGCGATAATTACGCCGGCGGCTTTGACTTGCAACGCTCTGTCAAACAATTTTCGCGGCTGAATCGGACAATTCGCCGCACTCCCTTTTGCCGCTATTTCGGCTGAAATCACCGCGTTCTTTGCGTCCAGCAAGAATAAAATTAAATATTCTTCCTGTAGATTTCCAAAATTAAACGACAAATATCGGGCGATGTCGTTTTTATTTTTTATTTTGAACTCGCTTTTTGTAATTTCTTCTTTCAGACAAAATCCTTGCATGTCTCTTATAAATTTTATGAGCGAAACGCTCCTTTTCGCCAATCCGTCCGTTTCTTCAAGTTCGCGCCGCGGAGCGCTCAAAACGCCGCTTATCGATTTGTATTTTGAAATCAATTCTTTCGCTATAGGCTTTACGTCCTTTCGCGGGATTATTATCGTCAAAAATAATTCCAAAATTTCGTAATCGTGAAAGGCGTCAACGCCGCTTTTTTCGTATCTTTCGAGTATTCTGCTTCTATGTCCTTCGGCTTGCATTCAATCTTCCATCAAATTTGAAATTTCGGCTACGCTTTCTACTTTATGCGCCGCCATCCATTCTAAAATTCCCGCAAGTATCGAATTTGATATTTGCGGTTCGACAAAATTGTACGTCCCTATTTGAATCGCTTTCGCACCCGCCAAAAAATACTGAATCGCATCGTCGGCGTTTGTTATTCCGCCCATTCCTATAACGGGAATTTTGACTTTTCGGCTAATCTGATAGACCGCGCGCACGCCAATAGGACGAATCGCCGGTCCGGAGAGCCCGCCGGTTTTGTTCGCCAAAAACGGGCGGCAATTTTTTGTGTCGATAACCATTCCTACCAGAGTATTTATGCAACTTACGGCGTCAGCGCCGCCGCTTTGAGCCGCCGCGGCTATTTCGCAAATGTCGAAAACGTTAGGAGAAAGTTTTAATATCAGCGGTTTTTTTGTCAGTTTCCGTATTTTTTTTGTTATCTTTTCGACCGTTTTTGCATCCGTTCCGAAGTGCATAGCCCCTTCTTTCACATTAGGGCACGACAAATTGACTTCCAATCCCCAAATTACGTCTATATCCTGCAATTCTTCAACAAGACGGCAATATTCTTTTTCGCTTGCGCCGGCAATATTTGGAATTAACGCGCAATTTTTCACGTTATCCCGAAACCACGAAATTTTTTCCATCATAAATTTATCGACGCCGACATTCGCCAAACCTATGGCGTTGAGCATTCCGGACGGCGTTTCTACGATTCGCGGCAAAGGATTGCCCTCTTTAGATTCAAGCGTTACGGCTTTTGTGTAAAACGCTCCGATTTCGTTCAAATCGCACAACTGCGAGTATTCTTCGCCGTAACCGAACGTCCCGCTGGCGACACCTATGGGATTTTGCAGCGTTTTTTCGCCGATTTTTACCGATAAATCCATATTTCCCGCTTTCCCGCACAAAATTTTTGATAAAATAACTTTCTGCGCAAACTAAAAAGAGACAGCCTTTTCAAGCCGCCTCTTTTTTAGTTTTTTAGTCCGTTTGAAAACTCTACTTAATCAAAATCCGTTTCGTCATATTAACGCCGGAATTCGTCTTAACTTGCAGCATCATAACTTGATTTCGCGAAATCGACTGGGGCAGAGCGACGCTCGCAAAGTTTCCGTTAACCGCGACGTTTCGTTCAAACAATATCCTTCCGCGAAGGTCAAACAAAACGATATGAGCGTTGTTCGCGTTTGCAGAAAGCGACAGATTTATATTTCCGTTGACAACCGATACGCCCGCCGTTGAAACATTTTTGGCTTTGTTTCGCACAATCGGAATCCCAGGCCCCGGGTCATCTTCTTCTACAATAAGTCCGTTAATTTTTAACAATTTGATTGAACCCGTAGTCATAACCATTTCGCCAACCGGAGTAATTGAAACTCCTTCAAAAATACTTAACTGGCTCACAGAAAGAGGCGTCAGCGTTTCCCAATCGTCTTCAATGTGTTTGAAATCTGTAATTGGAATCGTTTTATTTACGTTTGTCCCAGCGACCAATTCATAATAGTATCCGCGTCCATCTTCAGTAAGTCCTATGTTGTCTTGTAACACAAGATGTATATTCTTGTTGGAAGTATAGTTAATCGTAATTCCCGTAACTCCCGTCCAATCTCCTTCTACATAAGAAGCGATTTCCGCCCATGACCATATATCTTTTTCTTCGTCGGATGTGCCAATATTCAAAGAAAACGAAATATTTCCTTCTGCTACGTTGAAGGTAACCGACGAGCCGCGATTTTCATTGTCAATCGATTCCTCCCATTCCCAAGAACCGTCGGCAAGGTCGGGAGCGTCTGTCGGTGTTACGCCGTCTTTATTAAATATTACGTTAATGCTTGCGTCTTGGGTAACGTCGTTAAACGTGTAAGTTTTTGCATTTTTGGCTTGTTCGTTACTGTTTCCGTTTATTTTAACGTCGGTAATCGAATATCCGTTGTTTGGAATAAACGACAAAGTCAAACTTTTACCGTTTTCTACATCGACCGGAGTTCCCGAATAAACCGTAGCCCCTGTCCCCTGGTTTTTAACCGTGCCGCCGCTTTGCGAATAGGTTACCGTTATCTTACGGGTGATTATTACCGGTTCCCCCCCCTTGTATCCGCCTTTCGCTTTATTGGCGGCCCAAGCGGCTTCTAACAATTGATTATTTTCGGAGGTGTTACTAATTCCGCATAAAATTTCCCAAATCATAACTCCGCCGTAACCGTTATCGTAACAGTGGTCTACTTTTGTTTTTACGCTTGCCGTGTTGTCTCCGGGTGAACCATAGAAAGCGCAGCCGATAACAAGTTTTTCTTTGCTAAAACCTGATTGTCCGCTTCCCCAATTCGCCCATGCGTCAATTAGTTCTTTAGATTTTCCGGCATCCGAGTGGGTAGGCCAATCCCACATATCGTAAGTCATTAAATGTATCGCGTCCACCGCTTGCCAAATGTCTGTCCTGACAATAGACGGATAATATCCGTTCGGCGACTCCCCTGGAAGCGCGGTAGAAATTTCTTTACCCGGAAGCGCCGCTCTTAAATCTTTCAAGAGTTGTATATAATTGTTCCAGTTACTTCCAGAAGGGTATTCCCAGTCGATATCAACACCGTCAAGACTGTTGTTATTGATATAATTTTTTATTTCATTTACAAATTTCGCTCGTTTTGTAGCATCGGAACATACTGAGACAAAAGCGTTGGTGAATTTACCATAATGTGGGTCGCCTTGATCCCATCCGCCAACCCCAACAATTGCCTTTACTCCCTTTGCATGTGCATTTGACACAAAAGTATTAACGTTTACGTATACAAATTCCGTAGTTAAACTGCCGTCGTTTTTACCCGGGTCGGGAAACAATTGAAACAATATAGCGTGAGTTAAATTGTCATATTGTGTGGCAGTCGGTTGACCTCGCCAACTTTGGAAATACCCTTTGACCGCTCCCTTTGCAAACAACGCCGTCGGCAGAATCAACACCGCCAAAACAAACAAAAACTTTTTCATAAAAATTCCTTTCGTAGAGAATTTTGATTTCACAAAAAAATATAAGAAATTTTTGAGAGTTTTTCACAAAAAAATACGAAATGGACGTAAAATCAATTTTTTTATTGCGGTTTAATTCTTTCTATTATTTCATTTGCAGATTCAAAGCCGGCTTGAATAACTTTTATATTCGTTTCTCCGTCATAATATCCGGATAAATGTAAAATATTGTAAGCGTTATTAAGCCGTTTGGTTAATTTACCGTCTAATTTTGCAACGTTATCTTTATAATATTCTATAGATTTTCGTTGTTTTTTGTTAGGTTTGGGTATTCCTTTGAGTGTAAGCCATGCGTCTAACGCACGTAAAACTCCCAAATACGCTATGCCGCAGGCGCTACGCACATATTTTGCGTCGTTGTAAAATCCGTCATCGTCTTTTTTTGATTTTTGTAAAGCCTCTCTTGCGTTATTCATATAGCGTACGGCTTCATCGTATTCTTTATTCAAAAAGATATTTTGCTCACAAACTGTCATTTAAATCTCCAAAGTTAATATATAAATATACTACATTTTATTAAGAATGTCAATAAACCGCTATCAATTTCGCAAGAGATCTAATATACGAATTGTAAAGACGGTTGTATATTAGAAAGGAACGTAAAAAATTACATCCTTTCTAATATACGCTAAATTACGCACTTATTTAATCAAAATCCGTTTCGTCATATTAACGCCGGAATTCGTCTTAACTTGCAGCATCATAACTTGATTTCGCGAAATCGACTTGGGCAGAGCGACGCTCGCAAAATTCCCGTTCACCACGACGTTTCGTTCAAACAATATCCTTCCGCGCACGTCAAACAAAACGATATGTGCGTTGTTCGCGTTTGACGGAAGCGATAAATTAAGGCGTCCGTTGATTATAGAAACGCCGACGCTTGAAACATTTTTGTTTCCGCTTTGTGTAATCGACGTGCCGCCTTGTTCGGTTAAAATCGTTATATCTTCAATATTAACCGGACCGGAAGAAACTAACCGCAGCGTTTTGTTCCCTTCCGATAAAGCGACAAGCGTTTGCTTTGCGACAAAAGCGTACCAGTCTTCGCCGACAGAAGCCTCGATTTTCCCCAAAGCCGTCTCGGAGTTCCCGTCGTATATTGAAATTTCCGCTCTGCCGTATTGACCGTTAGCCCCTACCGCAGATTTCAAAGATATGTTGTAATTTCCCGCTTTCGCGACATTTACTAAATATTCCAAAAACGAGCCGTCCACCAAATTTCCCACATATTTTCCGTGTTCGTCGTTATTGTAAGCGATTTCAGGACTTTTTGAGGAATATTCGCCGGAATTGAAAGTTACCGGAACGCTGTGACGTTTTGCAAAAAATACCTCTATAGTTTGACTCGCCTTGACATCGCTAAACGTATGACTTTTCTGAGTTTTAGCCGTATTGTCGCTTACTCCGTTTATTTTAACGTCGCCGATTTCATATCCGTTTTCGCCGTCAGGGTTAAACGTCAAAGTTAAATCGCCGCCGACGGATATGTCTATCAAACTTCCAGATTCAACCGCGTCGTCTCCTTTTTTAACACTCCCCCCCCCATAAGTTTTTACGGTTATTTTGTAACCGGTTGACCCCTTCAGCTCCTGAACTTCCTGATAAATTGCGTTCAACAAAGAGTACCGGTTTGCCGCGGGGACGTCTTGACCCAATTCCCAAATCATAATTCCGCCGGCGTCTCTTTCGTATGCGTACCTTGTCTTGCTTTTTATCGTAGGTATTCCGTCGTAATTATATATCTTAGGTTGTCCGTCTATATAGACGGTTTTACTGTTAGCTTGCGACAAAGACGCCGAATCGCTATTGATTATTGCTGCGTAAGTTTCTTCTCCTGCGGAGCCTCTTCCATAAAAAGGAACGCCCAGAAAAACTTTTTCTTTCGCAATTTTACCGCTGTTTATCCATTCGTCAAGTTTCGCTTCCGCTTTTGCTTCGTCCGCGTGATGCCCGCCGCCCATATCGTAAGTCATAAGATGAAGAGCGTCCATAGCGTTATACGCTTTTGTCGAATATTCGTCAGGTTTATAGGACGCTCCTATGGCAAAAGACAATCTTTTGTTTCCAAGCGCGGTTTTAAGGTCTGCCATAAAGTCCGCAAAATCGTTTTTTTGTTGGTTGCCTGTGGGATATTCCCAGTCGATATCGACGCCGTCAAAATTATTGGCATTTACCATATTTACAATATTATTGACAAAAGTTTGTCTGGTTCCCGCTTGAACGTTTTCCACAAAAGAACCGGTTTTCTCCCAACCGCCGAGAGCGATGATAACTTTCACGCCTTTGTTATGCGCACTGTTTACCACACCGCCGATGTCCTTAGCCCAGCCGCCGCTGGGCAGGGGCGCCGTCCCGCCCGCTCCGGGGGTAATTGAAAACAAAACGAGATGAGTCAATCTGTCAAGTTGAGCGTCAGTCGGAGCATTGCGATAATTGGGCAGATACGCTACAACGTCACCTTTGGCAAACAGCACTACAGGCAAAATCGACATTGCCAAAACAAACAAAAACTTTTTCATAAAAACCCCTTTGCAAGAACATTCTTTTCTGAGATAAATATATGCAAACACTCTGTTTTCTTCATGAATATTTGCATAAAATCCTATTTAATCAAAATCCGTTTCGTCATATTAACGCCGGAATTTGTCTTGACCTGTAATATCGTCACTTGATACCGTGAAATCGACTTGGGCAAAGCGACGCTCGCAAAGTTTCCGTTAACCGCGATATTGCGCTCAAACAATATCCTTCCGCGCACGTCAAACAAAACGATATGAGCGTTGTTCGCGTTTGCAGGAAACGACAAGTTAAGGCATCCGTTCATAATCGCCGCGGAAGCCGCCAAACTTTTCTTGCTTTTACTTGCGGCGATCCAAACATCGCCGCCGCCTTCGTCTTCGACAATAAGTCCGTTGACTTTCAACGATTTAATAGTTCCCTTAGCCATATCGCCCTCTTCGGCGGGACTTATCGCCACTCCCTCTAAAATATACAACTGATCTAACGAAAAGTTTGTCATTGTCGCCCAGTCGCTTTCAAAATGCGCAAAACTCGTCATAGAAACAGGCGCCGTTTTATTTTCTCCGGCAGGCAATTCCACAAAATACCCACGTCCCGATTCCGCAAGTTTTAAATTGTCCTGCAACGTAAGAAGTATCGGCTTATCGGAAGTATAAGTAATCGTAATTCCCGTAACTTTCGACCAGTCGCCGCCAGGATAAGCCGCAATTTCCGACCATGTCCATCTTTCCTCTTCTTCGTCGGACACACCCAACTTCAGTTCAAACGAAATATTCCCCTCGGCGACATCGTAAACAATCGACGAACCCAAACCTTCGTCGTCCATCGCTTTTTCCCATTCCCAAGAGCCGTCGGCAAGGTCAACAAAATCATCGTCCGGCAAAGGAGGCGTAACCCCTTCCTCAGATATACTAATATTCCTGATATTTATCGCCCCGTTCGTAAGCAAACGAAACGTCCGCTCGCCCGCGGCAAGATCGACAACTAATTTTCTTTCGACAAAATTAAACCAGTCGTTTCCGCCGCTTACCGAAATTTTTCCTAAAGAATTTTCTGCGAGATATACCGAAAGTTCGCGTGTAAAGTTTTCTCCTACCGCGGTTTCAATGCCGATTTCATATTTACCCGCTTTTGAAACGCTTATCTTATATTCAAGCGTAGAGCCGTTTTTCAAGTAACCGACCGACTTTCCATGCTCGCCTTCTTCAATTCTAATCTCACTGCTCTTCTTGGAGTATTGCGTCGAATTAAACGTCGCCGGAACAGTCCATCGTTTCGAGAACGTAACGTCTATGTTTTGCGCCTGAGTTACATTGGAAAGGATGTACGGGTTTGCTACAGTTACAGAACTCGCTCCCACCTTTATATCACTCACTTCGTAATCGCTGTTCGGAGTAAACGAAAGAGTAAGATTTGCGCCGTTATTTACTTCCGTATTGCCGCCGTTATTTATCGTAACGTCGCCGTTTTTAACCGTTCCGTAACCGTTATGCGTCACGGTTATTTGGTGCTTGTCGGGAAGCACTTCGGAAACTACGATGCTTTTAACGTTTACCGCGCCGTTCGAAATAAAAGTAAACGTTTGATTGCCCGCCGCAAGGTCGAAAATTATTTCTCTTGCGACAAAATTAAACCATCCGCCCGTATGATTCTCGACGACGATTTCTCCCAAAGCGGTACTTCCGCTCGACAGCGCAAGCGTACGTTTAGCCGCGTCCCCAACCGCCGTTTCCGCGCTCAGTTTGTATTTTCCCGCTCTGGCGACGCTTACCATATATTCCAACTTAGAATCTTTTACCAGATTACCTACATATTTCCCGTATTGGTCGTCGTTGTAAACAATTTCGGCGGTTTTCTTGGAGTATTCGCTTGCGTTGAAACTTCCGGGAACAGAATGGCGTTTCGAGAACGTAACGTTAAGCGTTTGATTTGAGGTAACGTTGCTGAAAGAGTATGAAGCGGCCGTCGGATTTTGGGTCGAGGTTGCGCCGACTTTAGTATCGGTAATTTGATAACCCGAGTTCGGAGTAAACGAAAGAGTTACGTTACCGCCGTTGTCAACTTCCACATTTCCACCGTTGTTTACTGTGACAGAGCCGTTTTTAATCGTTCCGTTATCGTTATGCGTTACCGTTATTTGCCGTTTAACAACGCCCCCCCCGCCTGCGCCGGTATATCCGCCTTTTGTCTGATTAGCGTTCCAGATAGCCGACAAAAGCGTGCCGGTTGGTCTGTCCTGCGACAATTCCCAAATAATAACTCCGCCGAATCCGTTGTCGTATGTCCAATCTACTTTTTGTTTCAAAGTAGAAGCGTTATCGCCGTTTGTGCCTTGAGTAGCATAAAACGCGCAGCCCATCATAAGTTGTTCTTTCTTGTAACCCGGTTGTCCGTTTCCGAAAGTATTCCAATCCTGCAGGCATCTTTTGGACGCTTCCACATCTGAGTGAGTATTCCATTTGACCGGCTGCGTTACTCCCATCATGTCATAAGTCATTATATGAATAGCGTCGGCATACTGAAAAAGGTTTTGCTGGATATAAGATTTGCTTGCGGCGTTACTTTTTATAAAATGATTCCCAAATTGGGAATTAGGGCTGTCTCCGCCTATCGCTATCGAAATTCTTTTGTCGGGCATGGCGGTTTTCAAATCCTTAAGCAAATCCATGCACTGTTTCCATTCGTCGTCGTTTTTTGGAAACTCCCAGTCAATATCTATACCGTCAAGATTACGGTCGTTAACGAAATTCTTAACGTTGTTCACAAGACGTGAACGATTGGACTGGTTTGTGGCGGTAACAAAATTCGGCGTGTATTGGGCGCTTGCGCCGCCCAGTGCCACGCTTACTTTTACGCCTTTTGCATGAGCCGCCGTTACGGCGTTGTTGAACCAACTTGGAATACCGGCCGTAATTAAATTCCCTTGTGCGTCGGGAAACATTTGGAAAATCATTAAATGAGTCATTTTGTTTAACTCCGCGTCGGTCGGTTGACTTACCCAGCCGGCAACGTAAGGAATTACCGCTCCTTTAGAAAAAACAAACGCCGGCAAAGCCAGCATCGCCGCCAAAACAAATAAAAACTTTTTCATAAAAACCCCTTTTAGCAAGAACATTCTTTTCTGAGGTAAATATATGCAAAAACTCTGTTTTTTTCATGAATATTTGCGACTTGAATTAAAATATCTTTTTACGAACTTATATACCCGCTTCAGACGGGAACTTTACTTTAAACACGATATGGAAAATCAAAACGTTTATCCGGCTCTCGACAAACATTTTTCGGCATGCATTATAGTATTTTACTATAATAACGACATATCTTTTTTGATAGACGACAAAATAGTAGTTTTGATAGAACGTCAATCTGCGATAAACCCGAATATGCCGTTAAGGATGCTTCTTTATATAGCAAAGGGTTACGAGAAGATAGCCCAGAAGAATAATTTGTATCATATGAGAAGAGGATGGGTAGAGAAGACGCGATACGCGAGGCGGTTAGCGACTGCGTAAAGCGAAACGTATTAAAGAGATTTTTGGAGAATAACGGAGGATATGTTATGAGTATGTTATTGACGGAATGGAATTGGGACGACGCTCTGCGGGTTCAAAAAGAAGAAGGCGGACAGGAAGGAATAGGAATAGGCAGGAAAGAAGAAAGACAAAAAATATTTTCCCTTTGGGAGAAAGGCATCCCGCTTTCTGAAACGAAAAAGAAACTCGGATTGAAATAAAATTTGAAAAACACATTTCTTTTTGAAGTTTCTTCGGATTTATATGAAAAATTCGGTAAAAAAAACGAATTAAATAAAATCACCGTTTTAATGCCTTCAAACCGCGGCAAAATTTTTATGAACAAATATTTTGCACAATTATCGAAAGACGAACCAATCTGGTCTCCGCAATATACAAACACAATAGACTTGCTCACCGAAATCAGCGGCGGACAAAACAAAGGCGACGACCAAATTCAAAGAATGACGCTTATCTGGGAATTGTGGAACGCTTACGAGGAAAAAGTAAAAAGCGGTGAGAGCTTTGACGATTTTTTTTCTTTCGGCGATATTTTGCTTAACGACTTTGACGAAATCGACAAAGAAATGAAAAACGCGAAAGGAATTTTCGCTAATGTCGCGCAATTAAATAAAATGGGTGAACCGGATTATTTACTGCCCGAACAAATAGAAGCGGCGGAAAGGTTTTTTAATTTCAAATATGAAAAATCCGAATTAAAAACAAAAACCCGCGCAATTTGGAATAAACTTTACGAAGTTTACATCGCTTTTAACGAAAACCTTGAAAAGAAAAACATCGCTTACGACGGAATGCTTATGCGTAAAGCGGTCGAAAATTTATCCGATTATTCCGATAAATTTACTAAAGAGGCGTATATTTTTGTAGGATTTTATAAATTTTTTAATGTAGAAATCGAACTGATAAAGTTTCTCAAAGAGAAAAGAAATACACTCTTTTATTGGGATTTTGACGAATATTATATAGAATCGCCCGCTTGTGAAAATATAAAAAAATACCGCGAAAAATTCGGCGGAGAACTGAATAAAATTCCTAAAAATTTTGCGGAAGAAAAGAGTATTAGTTTTGTGGAATCAGCCGGAAACACTTTACAAACCGGATTCGTCCAAAGATGGCTTAAAAGTATTGAAAACAAAAATTTTGAAGATGCAAATTCCGCGATAGTTCTCTGTGACACGGGATTATTACCTGTTGTTTTGAACGCACTGCCGAAAGACATTGAGCCGAATATTGCGATTTTGTATCCTTTACGGCAAACTTTGATTGCGAATTTAATCGTTCTGTTATTGGATTTGCAGACAAAAGGCGTTCACGGCGACGATTTTGATTTCTCTTATTTGCAGCCGATTTTACGAAGTTATTATATCGCAAAAATTTATGAGAATGCGGTTTCAGATGAAAAAACCATCAAAAACGCGAAAAGGATTTTACTGAAGCAAAACGCAAAACTGTCATTTGACGGAAAAAACGAAACGGTTTTGACGGATAAAGATATTTTTTCGACAACAAATACGTCGAAAGAATTGCTTGCTTATTTACAATCGATTCTTACAAAAATATCGGACAAAAACGCTCTTGAAAAAACAATTGAGATTATAGCGTTTTCACAAATTACCAAAATGCTTACAAACGCCGGACAGATTTGCGAGAAAATAAAAGGAGTACAAAATTTCGCTAAAATAATAAAGAAACTCCTGTTCTCAATGAAAGTTCCATACCGCGGCGAGCCTGCGAAAGGACTTCAAATTATGGCGATGTCGGACACCAGAAATATGGATTTCGAAAATATTCTTATGCTTTCGGTAAACGAAGGAATTATGCCCGAAATTAAAACGGAAAATTCTTTTATCCCGCAATTTTTACGGAAGTACTTCAAATTGGATAACGTTGACGAACAAAATTGGCGGGAATTTTACAATTTTTACCGGCTTTTACAGCGGGCTGAAAATATTTCTTTTTCATATAATACTGGAAGCGACGGAATAGGCAAAGGTGAAATGAGCCGCTATTTAAGACAACTTTCAAGTTTTTTGCCGCATAAAATAAAAAGAATCGTTATTGACGGCAATGTTCAAAACGAAATAAATTCAAACGAAATTAAAATCATAAAAACCGATGAGATTTTGAAAGGCTTGAAAAAGAAATACGACGGTGAAAAATGCGGCGATAAACATAGAAATTCGCTTTCTCCGTCAGCGTTTAACACTTATATCGATTGTCCTTTGCAATTCTATTTCAAGTATGCCGCCAAAATAAAAAAGCCTGACGACGAAGAATTAAACAATGCTGTTTTAGGCAATATTTTCCACAAAACAATGGAGCTGATTTACAAAGACAATTACGAGAAAAAAATAGAAATCACAGACGATTTTTTTAATAATATAGAATATGAGCAAAAAATAGTAAATGCGTTTAACTATGAGTTTTTTAAAACCCAAACGCCGCCGATAAAGAGCGAATATTCGGGAGAGCATTTGATTATATTCAGAGTTATTTCGCAAATGGTGAAAAATACGCTTGCTTATGACAAAAAATATGCGCCGTTTAAGATTCTTGGATTGGAGAAAGAATGTTCGTTTGAAAAGAAAGGAATAACAATCGGCGGAATTATCGACAGAATTGACGAAAAAGACGGAAATATCAGAGTTATCGACTATAAAACAGGTAAAATTTTCACAGAAAACGATTTCGCGAAAGATACGGCGGATATTTTTTCACCTGACCGCCCCGAAAAAGCGAAATATCAATTTCAAGCATACTTATATTCGTACGTTTTATCACAAGAAGATTTTGTGAACGCAAGCCGAATTTCGCCAAATTTAATTTTTGTTCTGCAAAGAGAAATCGAAGAAAAAAAACTTAAAGATTTTTCTGAAATTAAAGAAGAATTCGACAAACTTTTTACAGAAAAACTTGAAGAGCTGTTTAACGCCGATATTCCGTTTGTACAGTGTGAAAAAAAAGATAATTGTAAATATTGCGATTATTGTGATATTTGCGAGTTTTAACGAAATCCGTTTTCTATTCCGGTTCGGCGGTCCCGATTTGAATGTGATTTTTCAAATGCGGCGAAATTTCTATGAGTTTTTTTGCCACGGTTTCCAAATGTTGCGCATATCTGAAATGCGCTCCCTTTCCGGTACGCAATTCAATCTCATAGATAACTTTATCCAAATGCGTAGAATGCTCGAAAGCCACTTGCGTCCCAAGCAAATATCCGTAATACTGCAAGTTGTGTTTTGCAAGTTTTTTAAGCAGCGACGCATATTCAGTAAAGAATTTTTTGTAATTTTTCTCCGACAATTCCGGCGGCAGATAAAACCCGACCGGCGAAAGCGCAGTAAATTTGTTACCGCTTCTGTGGCGGTTTAAATCCCGCAGTTCCGCAATCGAAATATTGTTGAACGCAAACTTGACAAATTGCCGTTTTACACCGCTTCCGACGACGCTGTACCTGTTTGTTTTATTGGAAAACGCCTGTGAAATGTCGTTTATTTCGGGAATAAAATCGCAAGGTTCGTCAAACATTTTAACAAAAACTTTATCGGGAACGTTTTTTATTTCGACTCCGTTTTCAAATATGGATTTTGACGAATAATTCACTAAACTTTCGGCATGATATATACTCGCTTCGTCGGCGAAACTGTGTTTTATCAGGTTCGGAACGATTTTTTTCAATTCTTCTCGAATTTGTTTTGCGGCTGTTTTCGCCTCAAAAAGCGGCAGCGATTCCAACTCGCGCAAGGTTTGACACCATACGCGCGCCGTCATAACGTATGCGGCGCAGGTTTTTGTCGCAAACGGAATGAAACTGCGGCATCTGTCCAAGGCGTAATTTTTCAGTATTCTTTTGCGGACTTTTTCGGGCTCGTCGGGTGAAATGCGCAGTTTTTCGGGAAACTTCTCAGCGATTTCGTCAAGTTCGGCGTATTCTTTATTGTAAATGTCAAACGCCTTGCAAAAAACGTTTCGCCATTCGTCTGCAATTTCCTGTGGAATACCCGCTTCGTCCGGAGAGATTAAACTTTCAGGCGACATTTTTATATATCTTGTACTTGATTCCTGTCCGTCTGCGAGTTGAGCTATCTCAAAAATTTTATATGCCAAAAACATTGAGCACCCGTCAATCGTAACCGCGATTCCTCCGGTTAATCCACCGATGCTTGCGTGCCCGTAATCAATAAATTTAAATATTTTTTCGACGCTTGCGTCCGGATTTTCTTTATCGACATTCTGCAGGATTTTGTCTATTCCTAAATTCGAGCGGGAATATTTTGCCAAAACGCTCGCCAAAAGTTCCGGAGTAACGGCGGTTAAATCTTTCGCCGCAAGCGGCGCAGTCGTAGGAATTAAGGTTACTTTCATTTTTATCGCCTTTAAGTTTTTAGTATTGAAAATAATTTTTTAACGCAAGAAATTTCATAAAATTTCCGCTTTTACCGAAAATATATCTGAAAACAAGGCGTAAACGACGCGTACATATCAAATTTTCGCAAAAATATAAAAATCGGCATAGTTTTTTTATATTTTAAGTCAAATATCTTTTTTGGTATAGCAATTTAACTTTTTATATTCCTTTTTCGTTTTTCCTTTTTGTCATAACGTATTTTATAATTAAAAAGGATTATCCCTATGTTACCTTTATCGCTCAAAGAACGTGATTTAATAGTTTTTCACAAGAAAAACGGAGAAAAGAATACGGATATATGTAAGTGGTTGCAGATAAACGTTAGGACAGTCACAAAGATATGGCATCGCTACAAGCATACCGGAAGTTGTTGTGCATATCCTCAAAACAGCGGCAGAAAACCTTTGGTATCTCAAGAGCAAATGGATAAAGTTGTAGAGAAAATTAAAGAGAAGCCGGACATTACCCTTAAACGTTTGATAGATGTTTTTTCACTTGGAATTAGTCAGGCGGCTCTTTGCAAGAGGTTAAAACACTTAGGCTACACATTAAAAAAAAGACGTTATATCCGGCAGAGCAAAAACGAGAAGACGTTTTGCGCAAGCATGCCGAATTGGTAGAGCAAACACGGTCTTTTCTTGATGTAAGCAGGCTTGTTTCCCTTGATGAAAGTAGCATAAACACAGGAATGACACGCCTTTATGGTCGTGCGCTCAAAAACGAAAGAATTAAAGGCTATGTTCCTGATGTAAGGTTTCAAAGGATTTCGGTTTTGTCATCTATCGGGCTTGACAGAGCGCAAGTCCCATTAGTTTTTAACGGAACGCTTAATGGAGAACTGTTTAAGGAATACATTAGTCGGTCTCTTGCTGCGTCATTATCAAAAGACGATATACTTATCATGGACAACTCAAGTGTTCACAAATCGAAAATCGTGATAAAAGAGTTAAAAAAAGCGGTTTAAATGTGTCTGTTGCACAAGTATGATTTTCAGAACGGACTATTAGAGGATTTTTATTTATTCAGATACAACAATAAGTAAAAAAGCTGACTATGGTTCGCCAAAACCTTAAAAATTCGTCC
>JAIRUI010000017.1 GCA_031254455.1 Chitinispirillales bacterium
GTTTATTGAACACTATGCCGGATTTTACTGTGTTACAACTTCCACAATGTCTGCAATTCATAACTCACCTCACAAAAAAACAATACAAATATAATAAAAGGTATAATCAATTAGCAAGCCCGCTATACAAGGAAAAATTTGAAAGAGTCAAAAATAAAACCCGACGCTTAATTTATCAAGCGGCAAATTTATTTGGATATTACTTTTATCGGTAACATGTCGTCCTTGCTCGCCGCAATTTAGTATATTCGGACAAGATTAAAAAATTGAAACTTAAAAAGATTTACAGGATAACCTGTAGGAAACGAAAAAATGACGCCTGATTTAACAAAATTCGCCCATCTGCATACACATACTGAATACAGTTTTTTGGACGGAATGATAAAAACAAAAGATTTGGTAAAAAAAACAAAAGAACAGGGTTTGGAATATACGGCGATTACCGACCACGGCGGACTTTTCGGTGCAATGGAATTTCACAACGCCTGCGGTAAAGACATCGCGCCGATAATAGGGTTTGAGGCGTATATAATTTCGGGAAGCAGGTTTGAAAAAAGACAGGAAGCGTCATCCGGCAACGATGTCGAAGAAAGAGGCAGAAATCATTTGATTTTGCTCGCCGAAACGCAGGAAGGCTGGAAAAACTTAATGTATCTTTCCAGCATAGGATATACCGAAGGATTTTATAAAAAACCGCGAATAGATATGGACATTTTGCGAGAGCGTTCAAAAGGGCTTATAGGTACGAGCGCGTGTATCGCCGGAATGATTCCATCGGCGTTTTTAAACAGAAAGAGCGATGAAGAGAATTTTATCCAGGCGGAAAAAATTTTAGACGAATACTTGAAGATTTTCGGCGAAAATAATTTCTTTTTAGAATTGCAGGACCACGGGCTTAACGAGGAAAAAACAGCCTATCCGAAAGTTATAGAATTGGGAAAGAAAAAAGGCGTGCCGTTTATCGTAGCCAACGACGCACATTATTTAGACAAACAAGATTCGGAAGCGCACGAGGTTTTGCTCGCTTTACAAACGCAAAAAAAACTGAGCGACCCTAACAGATATAAGTTCAGCGCCGACCAGTTTTATTTGAAAACGCCGGAAGAGATGGCAAAATTATTTCCCGAAATCCCCGAAGCGTTTTCCAACACTTACGAAATCGCAAAACGCTGCGGTGAAAAAATTAAACTTAAAAGCGACCCGCAAATGCCAAGTCCCGGCGTGCCGAAATTTGAATTTCCCGAAGAAAAACACAAGGATGTTATAGAAAAAATAAACGGATGGATTGAAGCCGATAAGATGAAAGACGGCTTTTGGGCAAAAAAAACAGGCGAAAACAAAGAACGCACTAAAGAATTTTTAGTCGCTCTTGAAGAAGCGGAATATTTGACGCAAATCGCATACGAAGGCGCAAGACAAATTTACGGCGAACCGCTTCAGGACGGCGTCGTCGAGCGTTTGGAATACGAATTGGACACTATAATAAAGATGGGCTTTCAGGGATATTATTTGATTGTACGCGATTTTTTGAAAAAAGCCGACGAATTGGAGATTTTCAGAGGCGTAAGAGGTTCTGCAGCCGGCTCGCTTGTGTGTTATTGCACGGAAATAAGCAGTGTCGACCCGTTAAGATTCGGACTGTTTTTTGAGAGATTTTTGAATCCCGAAAGAATATCGCTGCCGGATGTGGATTCGGATTTCGCAGAAGATAGACGCCAGGACATCATAAATTATTGCCGCGAAAAATACGGCAAAGAAAATTTTTGCCAGATAATAAATTTCGGCACGATGAAAGCGAAAATGGCGGTAAAAGACGTAGCAAGAACGCTTGAAATTCCGCTTAACGAGGCAAACGAATTGGCAAAAATGGTCGGCGAAGGGTTGAAATCGGCGGAAGTTATAGAAAGCGAGAAAGAACGCAAAGATAAAAGTTATGAACGGGTAAAAAAAGAAGAATTATTTATAAAACATGCGATTGAAGCGAATGCGGAGTTAAAAAAAAAGATTGATGAAAATCCGTCTTACAAAAATTTATTCAAATACGCACAAAAATTTGAAGGTTTGGTCAGACAGCCCGGAGTTCATGCGGCTGGCGTGGTTATCGCTCCCGGCGACGTAAGAAATTGGACGCCGGTTTCAAAACAAGCCGGCGACGATAAGCCGATCGTTTCGCAGTTTGATATGGACTATATCGAAAAATCGGGAATGATAAAGATGGATATTCTCGGTTTGCGCACGTTCACTCTCTTGAAAGACGCGATAGAATTAATAAAAATAAATCATAAAAAATCCATAGACATGTGGAAAGACATTCCGGAAAACGACGAACTGACTTACAAAGAAATTTTTCAAAAAGGAAACACCGCAGAAATATTTCAATTTGAATCGCCTGGTATGCGAAAATATCTTAAACAACTTAAGGCGAACAGTTTGGAAGACTTAACGGCGATGACGGCGATGTATCGCCCAGGTCCTATGGATAGCATAGAAACGCTAATCGAAACAAAACACGGAAGGCGAAAAACTTCTTATGCGCATCCAAAACTTGCCACAATTCTTGACGTAACATACGGATTTATAGTTTATCAGGAACAAGTTATGAGCATCGCCAGAGAAATCGGCGGTTTTTCTATGGGACAGGCGGACGAACTGCGAAAAGCTATGGGAAAAAAAATAAAGGCGAAAATGGACGAAATGAATCCGAAATTTATAGAAGGAGCGAAAAAACAAAACATTTCCGAAAATACGGCGGAAGCGATTTGGGCGCACATGGAAAAATTCGCTTCCTACGGATTCAACAAAGCGCACGCCTGCGTATATGCCCATATTTCTTATTACAGCGCCTATCTGAAAGCGCACTATCCGATGGAATATATGGCGGCGGTAATTACTTCACACATGGGAAAAAACGAGAAGTTTGCCGCGGCGCGAAACGAAGCGCAGCGTATGGGAATAAATATTCTGCCGCCAAACATCAATATTTCACTAAAAATTTGTGTAATTCAAGGAAAAGACATCGTCGTCGGATTTAATGCGGTAAAAGGCGTAGGTCAAAAAGCGGCGGACAATATTGTTTTATGCCGAAACGAACTCAAGAGGAATTTTGAGAATATTTTCGACTTTTGCGCCAACGTCGATTTAAGCGTCGTAAATAAAAAAGCGCTGGAATCGCTGATTTATTCGGGTGCGTTTGATTGTTGCGGTTCAGCGCGTTCGCAGAATTTCGAGGCAGTCGAAGAGGCGATTTTATATGGAAAAAAAATTCGCGAAGAGAAAGAAAGCAATCAAATCTCAATTTTCTGTGAAACAGGCGAAAAAATAGGCGTTCCAAAACTTCCGAATGTAATCGAATGGAATATGGACGATAAACTTCAAAGAGAAAAAGACGCTCTCGGATTTTATGCAAGCGGCTCGCCGTTAGACAAATACAAATATGAAATAGACGGAATTACGACATTTAAATTAGATTCCGAAGAAGACGGCGATACGGAAAATTCGGATTCTTCTAAAGTATATTCTTCAAATTTGATGAACAAAAACGGCACAATTCAAACGGTTGCCGGAATAGTTGTAAGTAAAAAAGAACTTTCTTCAAAAAAGGACGGACGAATTTTTGCGTTTATTACAATAGAAAATATTTTCGGAACAAAATTTGAGATTACGGTTTGGTCGGATAAATATGAGATTTATTCTAACGTTTTGAACGAAGGAAATATAATCGCGGTAAAGGGAAAATTAAAAGTTGAAATTGAGAATACAAGAGACGACGACTCAAAAGAAGAAGACGATGCCGAAAACGACGAGTATAAGGTAAGCGTGATAGCCGAAAAAATTATTCACATAAACGAGGTAAGAAAATATCTAAAAGAGGTTCATGCCGAATTGTCAATAGATAGCCTGAACGAAAAAGAGATAGAAGAAATGATGAATTGCTGTAACGAACAAAATGGCGATTGTAGTTTGTTTTTTCATATTGTTTCGGAAAACGACAGAGAGCTGAAAATAAAAAGCCAAAACATAAAAGTAAATAATTCAAATGAATTCTTAAAAAAATTAACGGATCTTCCTTCAGTAATTTCAGTTAGATTAAAACAGATAAAAACGTTTTCTTAAAAATGTTAATCAGTTCACTTTGGGAACTATATTTATAAATTTTCTTACGGCAAAGAAACTTCCTAAAAATCCGAGAATTGCGCCGAAAAGTACAATCGCCGCCATAAACTGCATATTTCCCCAATAAAAATTAAGATTTACGGCAAGAATTTTGATAGGAACGACTGCGGCAAGCGCAATCAAAGCTCCTAACGTTCCTTGAGCGATGCCTTCAAGCACAAACGGAGTTCGAATATACCACCCGCTTGCACCTATGTAAAGCATATTTTTTATCATGTCTTTTCGAGCATAAACCGTTAATTTTATAGTATTCATTATCGTAAAAAACACTACCGAAATCATAACTATTGAAAATATAATTATACCGCGCGAAATCAATAAACGAAAATTTTCCAATTTTTTCTGCCACTCGTTTGAATAAACAAGCGATTCGACACCGTCAAACTTTTCTATCTCTTTAGATATCAAATCAATCTTATCTTTCGGATAATCATTTGAAAATCTAAATTCCAAAACCGCGGGGAACGGGTTTTCATCGACTGCGCTCAACATCTCGCTACCGTAAAGCGAACGGAAAATATTATATGATTCGTCACGTGAAATAAAATTGATTTTTTGCGCATTTACAATATATATTATATCTTGAGCCAATGAATTTTCTTGCTCTTGGGAAAGATTAATATCCAAATAAACCGACATTTGCGGCTGATTTTCGTTGTCGTTTACCCATATACGAATATTAAACATCAACAACGACAAACAAATCAAAAAAAACAGAAGAATGCCTATCGTTATAACCGAAACAGACGTTACTAATTTTGAACGATAAAGATTTCGGCACATTTCGCCCAAAAAATAAATAAACATATTCATTGCAAATTTATTTTACCCTAATCATCTTTTGTCCGCTGATTTTTATAACCACCGCACCGGTATTTACCCCGTCCAACGAATCAAACGAAATCTCAGAAGATAATCCATTATATCCGCTTATATGAGAAAGATTTTTTAACAATTCATCAAAAGAACCGCCGCTTTGCGAGTAAGCCTTCAACATTAAAGACAATGCATCGGCAACGAGCGGAACAACCAACGGATTCGGCTCTACACCATATTTGTTTTTATAGTTTCCAACAAATTTTCTAAACGCTTCGGATTCATTATCAACCTTATGAGCGGTTGAGAAACAAACATTTTGAACGGTAGATTTCCCATCAATTATGACTTTAGGATTATCCCATACGCTTGCGCCTAATATCTGCCCGCTTATTTTGTGAAACGGAATCTGCGCCGCCAATTGCACAGCGTTTTCCGGAGTGGAAACCGGTAAAAATATTCCGCCGACAACGATAGTAGTGTCTGAAAAATACCGTGTTTTCTCATCGCTTACAGAAATCCCGTATTTTGAATTTGCGTAATGTTCGCGCATAGCATAAAACTGTTTTCTATGGTCGGAGGCTGTAGGTGAAAAATACTCCGTAAATTCAACATTACCGCCAAGTTCTTTTACTCTAAGAGTAAAATAATTTGTCATCATATTTCCATACTCATTTAGCGGAGCAAGGATAGTAAATTCATTTATTTTTAAATCCTCTACCGCATAATTTGCAATTTTTTCCGCCAACACTCTTGTAGTTAAATTTATTTGGAAAATATTTCTTCCAAGCATTGCAATCCCATCGTCGGTAGCCGTAGGAGTTATCATAATACAATCATTGGGATACTCCGACAAAATCGCCGACGCTACCGTCGCCGTATTACTCATAATCGGACCGATTACCATAGAAACTTTATCTTTAATCAATTCCCGAGTTTTTAGCGCCGTCTTGACGGCATTTCCCTCCGTGTCGTAAATTTTTAAAACAAATTTTTCTCCGGAAACGGCTTCGTTTTCATCCAAAATCATATTAACGGTATTAACCGCCGCCTCACCCAATTGCGCAAATTCCCCGGTCAACGGTACAAGCAGGCCTATTGTCCTATCGACAAATTTACCGCTTCCCTTTGAAACCGCTTTTTTTTCTTCCTGCACACTAACGCCAACACCAAGACGAGAGCGTAATATATTTACGGTTTCTGCGCTTATGTCATATTGCAACGCCTTATTTCTATCTTCAGAAGAAATATATTTTCCGGCAATATCTTCAATAAGATTACGAATAGATTTCTCGGTATATTTATCGCGCGAACCTATTTTTATTCCTTCGTCAAGAGCGATAAGGGATTGTAAAAAATTCCCAAGATTTGCCTGCGCGACTCCCCACAAATAATAAACTCGAACCACTTGTTTGCTCGTTGGATATTTAGCAATATAAGACGCCGATAATTTTGAAATTTGGTCGTAATTCCGCTGAAAAGTTAACGCTTCAATATAAATCGGTTCCAAAAGTTCAAATAATTGGTTATCCGCGTTTACCGTTTCGCGAAGTGATTTATAAATTCCCACAACGCTTACGTAATCCTTTGCAGCAAGCGCTTTCCGCGCATTTTTCACGGCGCTGTCGTTTGAATCGCCGAAACTACAAAAAACGGAACAAAACAAGAACAATAATATTTTTTTCATTGTAAATTCCTCAAAATGTAAGCCACCGAAGTCAAAATACTTTTTTTATACCGCAATTTGCAATAAAAAAAATGAGCAGTTCTAAAACTACTCATTTTCAATAATTCAAAAAAACAAAATTACCATCTGTAATGTGCAAATGCTTTATTGGCTTCCGCCATTTTATGGACTTCGGTTTTCTTTTTAACAGCTCCGCCTTCCCCGTTTGACGCCTGAACAAGTTCTGCCCCAAGCCGATCAACCATAGAATGTTCATTACGTTTAAGTGCGCTTTCAATAATCCATCGAATAGCCAAAGCGTTTCCACGCACCCCGTCAACTTCCATGGGAACTTGATAATTCGCACCGCCAACGCGACGACTTTTAACTTCAAGTACCGGACGTACATTATCCAACGCTTTTTTGAATGCAGACATTTGGTCTAAACCGGTTTTCTCCGCAGCATAATCAAGCGCCGTATAAAATATTTTCTCGGCAAGCCTTCTTTTTCCGCACAACATAACGCAATTAATGAATTTTGTCGCCAATACGCTATTGTATTTGTAATCTCCGACAACGGCTATTTTTTCCGCTCTTCTTCTACGAGACATTTATTAAACTCCTTATTTCTTTTTCTTTGTAGCCGCAGCCGTACTCTTCTTACCGGCGCCGTATTTTGAACGCCCTTGTTTTCTATCCGCAACCCCTTGAGTATCCAAAGTTCCGCGAATGATATGATAACGTACACCTGGCACGTCTTTAACACGACCGCCCCTAACAAGAACTATAGAGTGTTCTTGAAGGTTATGCCCTTCTCCAGGAATATAAGCGTTAACTTCCATTTGATTAGACAAACGAACTCTGGCGACTTTTCTTAAAGCCGAGTTCGGTTTTTTAGGAGTTGTAGTAAACACACGAGTACAAACTCCTCTTTTCTGTGGGCATTGGTCAAGAGCAACAGTCTTACTTCTAGTTTTAACCTGCTTTCGTCCTTTACGAACCAACTGATTAATAGTAGGCAAAAAAAACCTCCTCAAAATTAAAAAATCTTTGCAAAAATACTCTATTGCAAATACAAATTGCAATGATTTTATTTCAATTTATACAATTTCTCCAAATAATTTATCGTCTTCATTAGACAATTCCGATTCCAAATCTCCGAAACCGTCCGAATAACCGCCGATTTCAATATCGCGAACCTGTAAATTCCTCAACTCTACACTTCCGGTTCCCGCCGGAATAATATTACCCATTATAATATTTTCTTTGAGCCCTTGCAAACAATCGACTTTCGCTTCCATAGCCGCGTGAGAAAGCACTTTTGTAGTATCTTGGAAAGATGCAGCCGATAGGAACGATTCTGTCCTAAGCGATGCCTTTGTAAGTCCTAAAAGCAATGCGCGAGTACGGGGCAGTTCTTTCCCTTCGCTGCGCAGCCTTTCAATTTCCAAACGCATCTCTCTTTTATCGACCTGGTCTCCTTCAAGATATTTTGAATCGCATTGTTCCTCAACTTCAACTTTGCCCAACATCTGCGATATTATTACTTCTACGTGCTTATCGTCAATTGCAACCCCTTGCAAACGATAAACAGATTGAATTTCGTTAATAAGATACTTTTGAACTTCATGCTCGCCAAGCACTCTCAGTATTTCATGCGGATCCATTGAACCTTCGCATAATCTATCGCCGACATGAACCCTGTCACCGTCATAAACACGCAAATGTTTTCTCACGGGAATAGAATATTCAACGGTATCGCCGTCTTCCGTATGAACTAAAATTTTACGGTTACCGCGCTCAATATCCGGTTCTCTCAATTCTATTCCGTTGCCGCCTTTAACAATATGCCCCTTTTCGTCTTTAACAGGACGCATTTTGAACTCGACAATGCCGGCTACTTCGGAAATAATAGTTGGGTCTTTAGGCTTTCTCGCCTCAAAAAGTTCCGCAACCCTCGGAAGTCCGCCCGTAATATCTTTTGACTTCCCGCTCTCTCTGGGGATTTTGTAAAGAATATCGCCAACGGTGACTTTACTGCCTATCGCCACCTGCAGCAAAGCGCCCACAGGAAGCGCAATATTTAACGACGCAGAACCATCTTCGGGAACAATCCGCAAATGCGGATGACGTTTATGCGCCTTATCTTCGACAATAACTCTTTCCGTCATTCTTGTAAGTTCGTCAAACGCCTCTTTAAGGGTTATGCCTTCTTTAATATCAACACCTTCAATAGTTCCGGTTTTTGTAGCAAGGATAACCGCGTTATAAGAATCCCATGATAAAAGTTTATCGCCTTTTTTAACGCTCTTACCGTTTTCCACATATAAAATAGAACCGTGAGGAACTTCATAATCTTTTCGGCTGCCGCCGTTGTTTGCCGATAAGATAATCGTTGCATTTCGAGAAATAACAACATTACCTGAACTGTGAGAAACCGCTTCAACGTCTTGAAACTCAATTTTTCCGTCAAAATTTGCAATTTCTTCAGATTTTGAGGCTAAACGAGAAGCCGCGCCGCCCGTATGGAAAGTTCTCAAAGTAAGCTGCGTCCCCGGTTCTCCTATCGACTGAGCCGCCATAATTCCAACCGCTTCGCCTATATCAACCAACCTCTGAGTAGCCAAATTTTTACCGTAACATCTTGCGCACAAACCAAAATCCGACTCACAAGTAAGAACAGAACGAACTTTTACCGAATCAAGTCCTGACTTTTCTATTTGTTCCGCAGCGATATCGGAAATCATTTCGTTTTTCTTGACAAAAATATTTCCGTTTTTCGGATCTATAATATCACTCAACGCAACTCTTCCTGCGATTCTTGACGCAAGCGATTCAATTATGGTTTCATCTTCAATAAGCGCCGTAATGTTAACGCCTCTCACTGTTCCGCAATCTTGTTGAGATACGACCATATCCTGAACAACATCAACCAAACGCCGCGTCAAATAACCGGCATCAGCTGTTTTAAGAGCCGTATCGGCAAGCCCTTTTCTTGCTCCGTGCGTCGAAATGAAATATTCAAGTCCCGTAAGTCCGTCTTTAAAGTTGGATAAAATCGGATTTTCGATAATTTCGCCGACACTGCCGGTTAAGTTTTTCTGCGGTCTCTGCATAAGTCCGCGCATACCCGCTAACTGCTTAATCTGGTCTTTACTGCCTCGCGCTTTTGCGTCAATCATCATGTAAACCGGATTAAAGCCATTTCTATCTTGTTGTAATTTTTCAAAAAGCACGTTTGAAATACTTTCCGTAGCGTGAGTCCAAATATCCACAATTTTATTGTATCGTTCACCTTCGGTTATGACGCCTCGCTGATATTGTTTGCGGATCTTTTTGGATTCCTCCGACGCTTTTTCAATAATCTCTTGCCGCTCGTCCGGCACAACCAAGTCTTCAATTCCGAAAGTAGTCCCGGAAATCGTCGCATACTTATAGCCCAAATCTTTAACGTTATCAAGGAAAATCGTTGTTTCTTTCGCTCCGCAAGTTTTCATTATTTTCCCTACAAGTTTTTCAATCGTACTTTTTTTCATCGTTTCATTCTGGAAACCGATAGATTCAGGAATCGCTTGATTGAAAATTATTCGTCCCGGAGTTGTTTCAATAATTCTTGGTTGTCCTTCCAAACGCCATTTCTCGGGAATAACATAACGAATTATAGAATGAAGTTCAATCTCTTTACCTGCAAGAGCATACTGTAATTCATCAATAGAATCAAATATTCTCAATTCGTCTTTTCCTGCAAGCCCTTTCAACAACGTCTTTTTCTCTCTATTTTCTTTGGTAAGATAATAAATTCCCAAAACCATATCCTGTGACGGAACCATAACAGGATCCCCGCTTGACGGACGCAATATATTATTCGCTGAAAGCATAAGAAGCCGCGCTTCTACAATAGACTCGGGCGAAAGCGGTACATGCACCGCCATTTGGTCGCCGTCAAAATCAGCATTAAACGCCGTACAAACAAGAGGATGCAGACGAATCGCCTTACCTTCGACCAAAATCGGGAAAAACGCTTGAATACCAAGTCTGTGAAGCGTGGGCGCACGATTAAGCAAAACCGGATGATCTTTTATAACCTCTTCCAAAATATCCCAAACTTCAGTTCTTTCTTTTTCTACAAATTTTTTTGCGCCTTTAATAGTCTGGACATGTTCTCTCTCTTGCAAAACTTTAAAAACAAACGGCTTAAAAAGTTCTAACGCCATCGGCTTGGGAAGTCCGCATTGATAAATTTTAAGTTCAGGCCCCACTACAATAACCGAACGTCCGGAATAATCCACTCTTTTCCCGAGAAGATTCATACGGAAACGTCCTTGCTTGCCTTTGAGTAAATCCGTAAGCGACTTAAGAGGTCTTTTACCTTCCATCGCTTTTCTACCGTTTTTACTGTTATCAAACAATGTATCCACCGACTCCTGCAGCATTCTTTTTTCGTTGCGCAAAATAACTTCCGGCGCCGAAATCTCTTTCATTTTTTTGAGACGGTTATTACGATTTATAACCCTGCGATACAAATCGTTCAAATCCGAAGTAGCAAACCTTCCGCCTTCAAGCGGGACAAGAGGCCGTAAATCCGGCGGTAAAACAGGCAATGCCTGCAAAACCATATCCTGTGGATTATTGCCGGAATTGCAAAAGTCTTTTACGACTTTCAAACGTTTGAGCAAATCCGCTTTATTCTGTTTTGAGGTCGTATTTTTCACCAAATTATACAAATGATCCCGCAAATCTTCCAAATCGACTTTGGAAAGCAAATCAAAAATCGCATCGCCGCCCATTTTAGCGACAAATTTTTTACCTTCGCTTTCATACTTATCGAAAGTTGCATCGTCAATAAGCGTATTTTCAATTAAATCGGTATCACCTTTGTCTATAACGATATAATTTTCATAGTACGTTATTTTATCGACTTCGTTATTTTTAAGCCCGAGAATTTGCGCAACAAACCCGCTTTTAGAATACCATTCATGAACAACAGGCACTCCCAATTCAATATGACCCATTCTTTCTCTACGAACTTTTGAATCGGTAACTTCGACTCCGCAACGGTCACATACTATACCTTTATATCGTACACGTTTGTATTTGCCGCAATTACATTCCCAACTGCGGACCGGTCCAAATATCTTTTCGCAAAAAAGCCCGTCTTTTTCCGGCTTATAAGAGCGATAGTTTATAGTTTCCGGTTTTGTAACCTCTCCGTGCGACCAATCGCGAATTTTTTCCGGCGACGCAATAGAAATCCCAACATTGTGGATTTCCGTTTCCTTTGTGTGTTTAGTGTAATTTCCGTTCACAAGTAAACTCCATTATATCAAATTAGTTTCAACATTTATTGCCAGCGCTTTCATTTCACGAATCAAAACATTAAATGATTCGGGAGTTCCCGGCTCCGGCGTATTATCCCCTTTAACTATAGCTTCATAAACTTTGGAACGACCAGCAGTATCATCGGACTTAACGGTCAAGACATCCTGTAAAGTATATGCCGCGCCATACGCTTCCAACGCCCAAACTTCCATTTCTCCGAAACGCTGACCGCCCGCCTGAGATTTTCCGCCCAACGGTTGCTGCGTAACTAAAGAATACGGTCCTATTGAACGAGCGTGCATTTTATCGTCAACCAAATGGCAAAGTTTAAGCATGTAAACCGGCCCTACTGTCACAGGATTATCAAAAAATTCACCGGTTTTACCGTCTCTCAAAAATACTTTCCCGTTACGATAATATTGTTTTTCATATTTGGCATTAAGTTTTTTCTCAACTTTTGTAACATTTTCCATAACTTCTTCGCAAGATACACCGTCAAAAACAGGCGTCGCTATTTTCTCTCCTAAATTTTCCGCAACCAATCCCATATGCGCCTCAAGAATTTGTCCGACATTCATACGGGACGGCACCCCAAGCGGGTTAAGAATAATGTCAATCGGCGTTCCATCGGGCATAAACGGCATATCCTCGCGAGCAACAACTTTAGACACGACACCTTTATTGCCGTGCCGTCCGGCCATTTTGTCGCCAACGGAAAGTTTTCTTTTTTTGGCTATATAAACTTTAACCAATTGTAAAACTCCCGGCTTCAAATCATCGCCTCGAAGAACTTTTTCAATATCTTTATCGCGCCTGTCATCAAGATAAGCAATCATATTGGCCGCTTTAAAAACGACTCTTTCGCAAAGATCTGATTTATCTTTGTCATTACAGAAACCCTTTTTCAAAGAAATTGAAGTCAAATCCAAAGAATTTAAAACATCCCGCGTCCATGTCGTTCCTTCGGCGACTAGTACTTTATCGCTGTGCGATTCCGTGATCTCCGTAGAATTACAACCGTCAAGGATCCGCGTCAAACTTTCAACAAGTTTAGTTCTTAAATTCTGTTCTTTGCGTTCTACTTCTTCATTTAATTCTCTAATCTTCGCATTATCGCGTTCTTTGGATTTCTTATCGCGTTCTTTGTGAGAATAAACCTTTGTATCAATCACAATGCCTTTAAGTCCGGTCGGCGCAACAAGAGAAGTGTCACGAAATTCTCCGGATTTTTCTCCGAAAATAGCTCGCAAAAGCCGTTCTTCCGGAGATAATTCTTTTTCACCTTTCGGAGTAATTTTGCCGACCAAGATATTACCTTCAACGACTTCAGTTCCTACTCGAACAACTCCGTTTTCGTCAAGATTCACTAATTGATTTTCACCGGCGTTGGGAATTTCACAAGTTAATTCTTCCGGACCGCGCTTAGTTTCTCTAACTTCCGTTTCAAACACAACTATATGAATTGAAGTATATACATCGTTGGCGACCAAATCTTCCGAAACGATTATTGCGTCTTCGTAGTTGTATCCGTTCCAAGGCATATACGCAACTCTAACGTTTTTACCTAAAGCCAACTCGCCGTTACTTGTTGCATGTCCGTCGGCAAGCACGTCTCCTGCTTTAACTTTTGTTCCTTCGGTAACGCATATACGTTGATTTATACAAGTATCCTGGTTTGAACGTTCAAATTTTTTAAGTTCATAAACATCAATATCATTTATTCCCAAAAGCATGTCTTCTTCATTAACTACATCTTTACGAACAACTATGGACTGTGCATCGATTTTTTCCACAACACCGTCATCTTTTGATACGACGAGACAACCTGAATCTTTAGCGGCGCGATATTCAAGCCCAGTTCCTACAATAGGCGACTCGGTCTGCAGAAGCGGAACTGCCTGACGCTGCATGTTTGAACCCATAAGAGCCCTGTTTGCGTCATCGTGTTCCAAAAAAGGAATAAGCGCGGACGAAACCGAAACCATCTGCATCGGCGATACGTCCATGAGTTGAATTTCGTCTCTTGTCACAACAGGATAATCGCTTCTGTTACGCGAAAACAAATTTTTCGCTTCTGTTATCATTCCGTTTTCTTCTATCTGCGTGTCTGCCGGAATAATGTGAGCCCCGTCTTCTTGGTCTGCGGAATAATATTTGATTTCACCCGTAAGTTTCCCCTCACTAACCACTTTATAAGGCGATTCAATAAATCCGAATTCATTAATACGCGCATAAGTAGAAAGAGATGCTATAAGTCCGATATTGGGTCCTTCCGGCGATTCAATCGGACATAAACGTCCATAATGCGTATGGTGCACATCTCGAACTTCAAATCCCGCACGGTCTCTGGAAAGTCCTCCTGGTCCTAAGGCGGAAACTCTTCGTTTGTGGGTGAGTTCCGACAGAGGATTAGTTTCGTCAAGGAACTGTGAAAGCTGCGAAGAACTAAAAAACGACTGAATAACAGTAGATACCGCTCTGGCGTTAATAACGTCATAAGGAACTATTTCTTCTTCATGGTTTTCGTTAAGTTTGTCTCTTATCGCTTTAAGCATTCTGGCAACGCCTAAACCGAAATTAACTTCCATCAACTCTCCTACCGAGCGCACTCTTCTGTTACCTAAATGGTCAATATCGTCAAGTTGTCCGTCTCCGTTTCCTATTTTGAGAAGATAACGCAACGTTTCAACAAAATCCGCAACCTGTAAAGTTCTACAGCCTACCGGAGTTTCTATTTTCAAACGTGCATCCAAACGGTAACGACCTATTTCGCCCAAATCGTAACGTTTCTCGTCAAAAAAAGTTCTCTCGACAAACGGTTTTCCTGATTCCGAAGTATATTGCTGACCGGGGCGTAATATGTCGTAAACATAAGCAAACGCTTTTTCGCCGTTATCGCCTCCCGTTGTATCTTTTTCCATAGTTTTTCTGAGAATCACCGCGGCATAGTCTTCAGAATTTTTGAGTATTTTAATTTCTTTTACGCCGGCGACATTAAAAGACTCCACATCTTCATCGGAAATAATCTTGTTCGCCTCTCCTATAATCTCGCCCGTTTCCCGATTAATAACTTTATTCGCCAACACCTTTCCCTTAAGTGTTTGGCATTCTTCCGAATCAAGATACATGGTTTCAATTTCGTTGAATAAAGAAAATATTTCTTCATCCGTTACATAGCCGAGCGCCCTCAATAAAATCGTAGCCGGAAATTTCTTTTTTCTGTCAATACTTGCCCACAAATAATTTTCTTCGTCAAGCATAAACTCAACCCAAGATCCTTTTTGCGGGATAATTCTTGCGCCTATATATTTCTTTTGCGTCCCCGTAAATTCACCTTCGTTAAACACTATACCAGGTGAACGGTGTAACTGGCTTACAATCACGCGTTCCGCTCCGTTTATCACGAAAGTTCCCCTGTCGGTCATGAGCGGGATTTCACCTATAAAAACGTTATTATTTACTTTTTCTTTAAATTCTTTTTCTTTACCGTTCTTTTCATAAACAATCAACGACAAGTCAACTTTTAACGGCGCAGCATAATTTAACCCTCGTTCTTTACATTCTTTAAGAGAATATTTGGGAACGCCGAGTTTGTATCCTTCATAAGTGAGTTCATAAATTCCTTTATTATCCGAAACCGGAAACGATTCGGAAAAAACTTTATGCAATCCCACATTTTTTCTTTTGTGATGAGGCACATTTTCTTGTAAAAATTGTTTATAAGATTTCGTTTGTATCTCCAATAAATCCGGTAATTCCAAATCTTGCAACACCTTGGAGTAATTATGTCTTTTAATATTCATTCTTTCGTAACCCTTCATTAAAAACCTTGGATCAATTATCTGCACAATAAAAATGAACAACACGAAACATCAAATTTTCGATGTATCGTGTTGTCTTTAAAAAATCAAAACCAGATCGGCATTAGCTCTTTAACCTGCCGCTTACTTAAGTTCTACTTTAGCGCCGGCATCTTCCAGTTTTTTCTTAAGGGTTTCCGCCTCCGCCTTCGAAACGCTTTCTTTTACCGGCTTCGGAGCTCCGTCAACAAGTTCTTTAGCTTCTTTCAAGCCAAGACCCGTTACTTCACGAACTACTTTAATAACTTCAATTTTCTTGTCGCCTGACGCTGCAAGAACAACGGTGAACTCATCTTTTTCCGCCGCCGCCGGAGCCGCCGCGCCGCCTGACGCCGGAGCCGCCGCAATAGCTACAGGAGCCGCCGCTTTAACATCAAATTTCTCTTCAATCGCCTTCACAAGATCCGACAATTCAACTACCGTCAACTCACCAATCGCCGCTACGATCTCATCTTTGCTCAATTTAGCCATTTTTACATTACTCCTTTTTAAATTATAAAACTACTCTTTATCTTTTTTTACACGAACAGCATCTACGGTTCTGACAAAATTTGTCAAAACGCCTGACAATGCGCCCGCCAATTTGGTCGCCGGGGCGTTAAAAGCGGAAAGAAGCATCGAAAGGAGTTCCGTTCTTGAAGGAAGGTTCGCCAATCGTTCCGCGTCTGTACTTGAAAACACAACTCCGTCCGCATACGCCATCCGTACTGCAAGCAAATTATCGTTATCTTTATTAAAATCTCTGATAATTTTTGCGGTACTCGCAATATCTTTTTTAGTTATCGCCACTCCAACAGGTCCCTTGAAAGCATCGGCAAGTCCCTTTATTCCAGACTTTTCCAACGCTTTTTTGGCAAGCGTATTTTTTACCACATAATACTTGGCATCAACGCCTTTAAGATTTTTTCTTACATTGTTAAACTTTTCAACAGTCATTCCCTGATATGAAGTTACATATAATCCCGAAGATTCGGAAAATTCTTTGTCTAACATTTCAATGACTTCTGTTTTTTCTGCTTTAGTTAACACTTCGCATTACTCCTTTATTATCGCAAATCGGACACATTTATTTTAACGCCTTGTCCCATAGTACTTGAAACATGCGCAGTATGAACATAAACACCTTTTGCAGTTGACGGTTTTAATTTGGTTAAAGCGTCCACAAGCGCCTTTATATTCAAAAAAAGTTTATCGGCGTCAAAAGACACTTTCCCGATCGAAGCGTGAATAATACCGGATTTATCGGTTCTGAATTCGACCTTACCCGCTCTAACCTCGTTTATAGCCGTAGTTAAGTTATTGGTAACGGTTCCTACCTTAGGATTAGGCATTAAGCCGCGCGGTCCCAATATTTTACCTAATTTTCCCACAACCCCCATCATATCTGGAGTTGCTATAACCGAGTCAAATTCATCCCAGCCGCCGCTTATTTTTTCTACCAGATCGTTCGCACCGACAATATCCGCACCAGCCGCTTTCGCTTCATCAGCCTTTGCGCCTTGTGCAAAAACAAGTACGCGAACAACCTTTCCCCGTCCGCCCGGCAGTACTACCGCACCTCTTACTACTTGGTCGCTCTTTTTTGGATCCACGCCCAAACCAACGGAAATATCGACCGATTCGTCAAACTTAGCCCCTGCGTTATCTTTAACAAACTGCAACGCTTCTTTCAACCCGTATTCTTTATTAACATCAAGTTTTTCGTGCGCCGCTATCCACTTTTTACTTCTTTTCATTATATAATTCTCCGTACAGTTTTATTCTACGTCCACACCCATACTGCGCGCAGTTCCCGCAACCATCTTATACGCCGACTCTTCGCAGTCACAATTCAAATCAGGCATTTTAATTTTAACAATTTTATAAATCTGCGCTTTTGCAAGCTTACCGACCTTGTCCTTATTCGGAACTTTTGAGCCGCTTTTAAGATTCAACTCCTTTTTAATGAGAATCGAAACAGGCGGTGTTTTGGTAATGAATGAAAACGATTTGTCCGCATAGACCGTAATAATAACCGGTATTATCATGCCGGCTTGATCCTGTGTTTTTGCATTATAAGCTTTACAAAATTCCATTATATTAACACCGTGCTGTCCAAGCGCCGGACCTACCGGAGGCGATGGATTCGCTTTCCCGGCTTCAAGAGCAAGCTTTATTTGCCCCACCACTTTTTTAGCCAATTTTGGTAACCCTCCTATTTAACTTTCAAAATCTTTTAAGACACCGATTCTATTTGCGAGAAATCCACTTCAACAGGCGTCGCCCTGCCGAATACCATAACATCGACAATAGCTTTACCTTTTTCAGGGTTCACTTTCTTTATTTCGCCGTTAAACCCTTTAAACGGACCTGCCGTAATTTTCACCTGGTCATCAACCATAAACGGAACTTCAGTCGCTTCCACGATACTGTCATGCATCGTTTC
The DNA here is from genome assembly GCA_031254455.1 of Chitinispirillales bacterium. Classification (NCBI taxonomy): domain Bacteria; kingdom Pseudomonadati; phylum Fibrobacterota; class Chitinispirillia; order Chitinispirillales; species Chitinispirillales bacterium. The sequence continues at coordinate 18,260 of JAIRUI010000017.1, forward strand.
TCTTCCTAATATCCGCTCTATTTCGGATTCCTTGACTGTATGCGGATTTCTAACTCCGCCTACAAATCCCAAAACACCTGTTATATGCTGAACAAACGACTTGCTTTCTTCGTTAAGCGTCATTTCTACGAGCACATAACAAGGAAAATCTTTCCTGACACTGACGCTTTTCTTGCCGTTCTTTACCGAAACGACTTCCCTTTGCGGGCTCTTTACATTAATTATACTGTCCGAAAGAAGCTTGCGAATTTTTTTATCGTTCGTAAACGCTTCAAACTTAGTGTTTATGGAATTTTCAATATCCGTAGCAATCCTTGACTCTTGCCCGGAATATGTCTGTATAACGTACCAATTAGAACTCATATCTCAAATCTCCGAATTTACATTCCCGCGTTAAAGAACCAGCCCTATCACCAACTCAATTATCTTGTCTATACCCCATACCACCATTGCCATAACAACGGCAAACACAACAACTAAAACGGTCGCCGATATGACATCGTTTCGTCCTGGCCAAGATACTAATTTCATTTCCGTCGCAACACTTCTGAAATATTTAATAATTCGTTGCATAAACTTTTCCTCTCAAATTCCAGCCATAACGCAGGCGTGGTAGGACTCGAACCCACAACCAACGGTTTTGGAGACCGCTACTCTACCGATTGAGCTACACACCTATAAACTTCCTATTTCGTCTCTTTATGAAGCGTTCTTTTACGCTCACGAGGACAAAACTTCGTCTGTTCAATCCTTCCCGACTGTTTTTTCTTGTTTTTGTCGGTAGTATAATTACGTTCCTTACAAGAAGAACACTCAAGTATCACGATTTCTCTAGGCATACAATCCAACTTTCTTTATTTTAAGAAACATTTTTTGAACTTCTAATACCATTCACATCATTTACGAGCCCAAGAGCGGGATTGAACCGCCGACCTCATCCTTACCAAGGATGTGCTCCACCACTGAGCTACTTGGGCAAGAATGGAGCGGGTGATGAGACTCGAACTCACAACAACTACCTTGGAAGGGTAGGGCTCTAGCCATTGAGCTACACCCGCTAAATGGTGGGCAGAGGTGGGTTCGAACCACCGTAGGCGTACGCCAATGGATTTACAGTCCATCTCCTTTAGCCGCTCGGACATCTACCCGTCATACTCACCTAAACTACGCGAGCCGGTGGAGGGGCTCTAACCCCCGCGCTTCCGATTACAAGTCGGATGCTCTAACAGCTGAGCTACACCGGCAACGCCTAACAAACAAAAAAACAAGGTGAATATAATTTTTCGCAACTACACCTGTCAAGGGGTAAAATTAATTTCCTAAGTTTTATTTGACTACTTTAATTACATTATCGGCAAGCCCGTATTCAATCGTTTCCTGTGCGGACAAAAAATTGTCACGATCGGTATCTTTTTCTATTTTTTCTACTTTCTGTCTTGTGTGTTTCGACAAAATCGCATTCAATATTCCTTTGATACGCAACATTTCTTCCGCTTGTATCTCAATATCCGAGGCGACGCCGACCATATTTCCCATAATGAGCGGCTGGTGTATCATAACTCTCGCATTCTCCCAAATGTCGCGTTTGCCTTGCGTTCCCGCGGCAAGTAAAACGGCGCCGAAACTCGCCGCCTGTCCCATACAAATCGTACGAACATCGGATTTTGCAAACTGCATTGCGTCATATATAGCAAGTCCCGCAGAAATAGAACCGCCGGGGCTGTTTATGTAAAACGTTATATCGTTGTTATTCAAAGAATCAAAATATAAAATTTGTTGGACAACCGCTTTTGCCGTTTTATCGTTTACGTCTTCCCAAAGAAAAATCGCTCTGTCTTCAAGAAATTTTTCGGCTATTTTATTTTGTACACCGCCGGTTTTATCTTCTTTCTCTTTTTTTTCATCGTCTTCGTCTTCATTACAAAAAAACATAAACGCTCCTTTTCCGGTTCAATTGCAAAATTAATTGAGGCAAAAATAATATTTTCCAATAGACGGCGGGTAAAATTTATTTTTTATAAAGAAAACATTCACATTCACAGCCTGAAATATAATCCTGGCGACTATATACAATTCTACACAAAACATAAGCAAGTCAAAGTTTAAGTTATTTTATTAATCACAAATTAATAATCTTTATAAACAGCCGCTTCCGTTATTGTGTGAACACCTTCGTCAAGTCCGTTGATTTCGATAAATGCCGCCGCAATATTTTCATTATCTACGTTTCCATCTCTTCCTGTATTACTACAGGAACACAACACTAAAAACAAAAGCGCTAAAAACTTTTTCATTTTGGTTCTCCTTTACCACCAACTATTCGTCAGGTTTACTCGCAACCACAATCATAATTATATATAATATTCTATGGTTACGTTTTTATCGGTTAGATTGCTCCCGACAAATTCATACTGTATTCTTACCTTTTCTGTTTCAATATCAAATATTCCTTGTCTTTTCATTTCTTTATACAAAGGTGTAGATTACACTATCGTCGAATCTATATTTCCGGCTTCATATCTGTATTCAAACACATTGTCTTTTTATTTAATTATCTCATAATATTCGTCCTTATTTCTTCAGTTTGAATAATGTTAACGGATTTTAAATCCTCATAAAGTTTGCAATCTTTCGACAAAAAACAGAATACGTCCAAAAAATCTCTTATTCTAAAGCCTGCTGCAAATCGGCTATTATATCCTTAATGTTCTCAATTCCTATCGACAGACGAACGGTATTCGGCTTAATCCCCTGTTCTTTCAACTCTTCGGGCGACAATTGCGAATGCGTAGTGGTGGCAGGATGGATAACTAACGATTTTGCATCGGCGACGTTTGCCAAAAGCGAGAAAATCTGCAGTTTGTCAATAAATTTCCAAGTCTCTTCTTTGCCTCCTTTTATCTCAAAAGTAAATATCGAAGCCGCGCCGTTTGGAAAATATCTGTCGTAAAGCGGCTTGTCTTCTGAAAGCGACGGATGATTCACTTTATCGACTTTCGGATGCCTTCTCAAAAACTCAATCACCTTTTTGGTATTCTCTACGTGCCTTTCGACGCGAAGCGAAAGCGTTTCCAATCCTTGTAGCAGCAAAAATGCAGAAAACGGTGAAATTGCCGCTCCAGTATCGCGAAGCAGTATCGTTCGCGCTTTGACGATAAACGCCAGTTTCCCCGCCGCTTTTGTGAAAGAAAGCCCGTGATAACTCGAATTCGGTTCGGTAATTTCCGCAAATTTTCCGCTTCCCTCCCAGTCAAAGTTTCCGCCGTCGATTATAACACCGCCCAAAGTAGTTCCGTGCCCGCCGATAAATTTCGTTGCAGAATGCACAACAATGTTCGCTCCGTGTTCAATCGGTCGAAACAAAAACGGCGTCGCAAAGGTATTATCGACGACCAAAGGAATTTTATTTTTGTGAGCGATTTTTGCCAACATGTCAATGTCAATGACGTTTGAGTGGGGATTTCCAAACGTTTCAACAAAAACAGCCTTTGTGTTTGATAAAATCGCTTTTTCAAATTCCTCAAGTTTCGGCTCGACAAAAGTCGTTTTAATCCCGTAATCGTCAAGCGTGCGGGCGAATAAATTGTAAGTTCCGCCGTAAACGGTTTTGGCGCAAACTATGTGGTCGCCCGTTTTGGCAAGATTTAATAAAGCATAAGTTATTGCCGCCGCGCCGCTCGCAACAGCCAAAGCCGCCGCGCCGCATTCAAGAGAGGCGATTCTTTTTTCAAAGATTTCCTGCGTCGGATTATTCAATCGCGCATAAATGTTTCCCGAGTCCGTCAAATCAAAACGAGCGGCCGCGTGAGCCGCATTGCGAAATACATACGATGTCGTTTGATAAATTGGAACAGCCCGCGATTCGGTCGTCGGATCCGCCTCTTCCTGTCCGATATGAAGCTGCTTTGTTTCAAAAGCCCATCCATCTGTATTTGTTTTTTTAGCCATAATTTATATCTCCATTAAAATGCCTTTTAATAACTTGTTTCATCGTTAAAAACCTCTTTTTTCAATACACCGCCGCTTCAAAAAAAGGATACCCGTTATTTTCATATTAAACTTATAAATAAAACAAGTCCAAAATACTATTTGTTATCGATAAAGATTCAAAATTCTTTTTAAATTTTATTCGCCAAATACCTGCCGAAAATAAGTAATTCCCGCACTTGAGGCGTCAAGTAATCTTTATAAGTCCAAGAAAATCTTCGGATTTTATCATTTGCAGAGAAATGAATTGTCGTTTCTGCAAAAATTCCATTTCCGATTGCGATCCTGTGAAAATAATCTTTTGCGCTTGCAAGAACAAATTTGTCTTCGGTAATGTATCCCGGGTCAATGTTTATTTGCCGCCGCCCGTTTTTTGTAAAATTTCGCTCTATTTCGTTCGTCTTTAATTTTAATTGTGACAAAAATTCTCTTTTAATCGGATTATCGAAAACGATATAAATTTTTTTTATGTCGTCTCCCATCTCGTTTTCGTAATAATCGGTATTTTTGGAAAAATTAATTTCTTCGGTGATTTTCGCAATTTTGCCGAGTTCTTTTTTCAACGATTCAAGCGCCTCTTCCCGCAATTTTTTGTCGCAAAACATTATCGCACAAAACGCAATTACAAGAGGATATTCTTTAGCGACAGCCATAAATTATATCCAACTCTGAAAATCCGGCAAAACCGCTTTTCGTTTTTCGACGGATATTTCACTTTGCGTACCGTCCATTTGAATTTCAGACGAATCCGATTTTTCAATTCGCGACGAATACTGTACGGCGTATGATTTTACTTCTCCTATATCCATCATATATTTTACATTAAGGCATTGCTCGCTTTCAGGATAATCGTTACACAGGCGCACATAAATCTTTACTACGGCGGTATCAACAATTCCGTCAACGATATTATTACGTTTGTTTGCCACCCAACCAGCCGCATAGAGCGATTTTGCGGCTATATCTTTTATGTCGGGATATTTCAAGGCGCATAACAAATATGCATAATACGCTTCCTGCGAATACGAAAAATCGTTTTCTTCCTCCATTTTTTCTGCGATTGCCAATTGGATGGTTGCCGAATCGCGGCGAGTCATTAAGGTTACAGGTATTCCGAGCATGTTTTGTGACGCTTTCGCCACTTCAAAACTTGGATATTTATTTATTATTTCACTGAAAATGCTGTCCGACGAAACGGTATCTTTTTTTATTTCTTTGAGAATATACGCCGTTGAATACAGAGATTTGGCTCTTATTGAGTCCGGCGTTTGAATCGACTCTATAAGCATATTAAAATAATTTAAAGCGGAATCAGGAATCTGCGCCGAAAGCCAATATTCTTCACCGATTCTGTATTGATAATAAGTACTATCGACTTTTGTAAACGGATCCGCATCTTCAAGCGTTTTTTGCAACTCGTCGATTTTTTTGAGACCGTCAAGACGTTTTTTTATTAAAAGCCGCATTTCTTTATCGTCACCTACCCAAAAAAGCGCACTGTCTAATTGTACTCTTCCGCTGTCCAATTCGTTTTTTATATCTATACTCACTCCGGCATATTCAAACCACGCTTTGCAGCGTATTTTTGCACTTCCGGCGCCAAAAACAATATCTTTTAATATTCTAATAGCCTCGTCATATTTTCCCATATCAATAAACGAAATTCCTTTCTCTAACATAATTTCGGTTCTGTTATATAAATAACTTGAGTTTGACAACATCAAGTCGGCAAATTTTATCGCTTCTTCGCTTTCCAATAATTTTCTGAGGCATTGCAGTTTGCGAAATTCCACCCGATAATAAATTGACGAATATTTTTTGTTAAAACTCGGCATGCTTGCCGTATAAGAAAGCGCTTTTTCGTAATCTTGATTCTCCATAGTAAGCGCCATAAGCCGCTCAATTATAGATAATTTATGAAACGGATCCGCAGTTTCGGCAAGACGTTTCTCAAGAACTTCAATCGCCGCACTTTTACCTTCAAGCTGTACCGCCAAATCCGCCTGCAAAAAAATCAATTCGGAATTACTCTGCATTTGCGGATATTTTTCCAAAAGCATTTCTACATAATTTTCCGCCGCGACAAAGTCCTCTATTTTTGCATAAGTCCTTGCCAAATAAAGCAATGTACGCGGCTCATATTTACTTTCCGGATAATATTCCAGAAGCACCTCAAAAATATTCATCGCAGACATGTATTCATTCAATTCAAAAAGCGAAATTCCTTTAAGAAAATACGCGGCATCGTGCGATTTCTCAGATTTTGGATATTCCAAAAGCACTTTATCCGCTTTTGTTACGGATCGTTTATAAAATGAACCGGTTTCTCTTGCAATGTCTAAAGAATCTTTAGACATTCTTTCATATTGTTTTTGTAATCGCTGCGCTTTTTTGTACGCATAACCGCCGTTGTAAAGAGTATTTACATACGCACATCCGCCAAATATCAACAACACAAAACAAAAAATTATAAATTTGATTTTCATTATAATCAATTTCATCAAAAATTACGAAATCCAAATGTTAAAATAATATTTGGAAAACGGCAATTATTATTTTAATACACAGTTTTGGAAACTATAAGAGAGACTACAAGAGAGAATTTGATGGAAAGAAACGAAATAATATATACGAAAACAGACGAAGCGCCGGCATTGGCAACAGAATCTTTACTGCCTATTTTTTCAAGTTTCACTAAAAAAGCCGATATTAAAATTTCTTTGAAAAACATATCTTTATCTAATAGAATACTCGCTGCGACAAGCGATTACCTTTCCAAAGAGCAAAAAGTTAGCGACGATCTTGAATTTTTGGCAAAATTGTGCCTAAACCCCGAAGCGAACATAATAAAACTTCCTAATATTTCGGCTTCTGTTTCGCAACTCAAAGCAGCGATTTTGGAGTTACAAAAAAAAGGATATGCAATCCCGGACTATCCTGAAAATCCGCGAAACATAACGGAAGAAAACGTAAAGAAAATGTATTCGCTTGTTTTAGGTTCGGCTGTAAATCCCGTAATTCGCGAAGGAAATTCCGACAGGCGGGCGGCGAAATCTGTCAAAAATTATGCCAAAAGAAATCCTCATAAAATGGACGCTTGGGATAAAAATTCCAAAACAAAGGTAGTTTCTATGTCATACGGCGACTTTTTCGCTTCCGAAAAATCCATGACAAACGCGAACAAAGAAACGGCAATCGGTTTTGTTTTTGAAAACGATACAAATAAATCGCAAAAATATCTTCGCGAAAACCTTAAACTTCTTCCGTTTGAAGTGCTTGACTGTTCGGTTATGTCTGCAAAATCGTTGGAAAATTTTGTGAGAGATTGTATTAATGCCGCCAAAAATGAGAATTTGCTTTTTTCGTTTCATTTAAAAGCGACGATGATGAAAATCAGCGACCCGATAATTTTCGGAACAATATTTAAAACGTTTTTTGAGCGAGTTTTCGACAAATACCGCGACATATTTGAAAATCTCGGAGTTTGCGCCGACTTAGGGCTCTCGGATTTACTTTCCAAAATAAAAGGGAATCGATTTGAAGAGCAAATTGTCGCCGACATAAATTCACGGTTCGACGAAATTTCGGTCGCAATGGTCGATAGCGGTAAAAACATAAGTAATTTCAGCGTTCCAAGCGACATTATAATCGACGCATCTATGCCTGCTATGATAAAAACCGGCGGAAAAATGTATGACAAAACCGGCAAACTTTGCGACGTACTCGCAATAATTCCCGATAGATCATATTCGGCGGTTTATGAGGCGATTGTAGAATTTTGTAAAAAGAACGGCGCATTTGATCCGCAAAAACTGGGCGGCGTTTCAAACGTAGGGCTAATGGCAAAACAAGCGGAAGAATACGGCTCACACGACAAAACATTCAAAATTGAAAACGACGGAACCGTTAAAATAATTGATGAAAACGGCAATGTTTTCATCGAACAAAAAGTTCAAAAAGGCGATATTTTCCGTGCCTGTCAAACAAAGCACGACGTAGTCGTAAACTGGGTTAAATTAGTTGTTGAAAGAGCAAAAACAACAAGAGTTCCGGCAATTTTCTGGTTAGACGCTTATCGTTCTCACGACAGAGAACTTATTCGAAAAATTGTAGAAGAAATAAAAACTTACAATATTTCAGGTTTAAATATTCGAATTATGTCGCCGAAAGACGCATGTATTTATTCTGTGGAAAGAATGACGGCGGGATTAGATACGATTTCGGCAACGGGAAACGTCCTTCGCGACTATTTAACGGATTTGTTCCCGATAATTGAGCTCGGCACTTCGGCAAAAATGTTGTCGATAGTTCCGCTTATGGGAGGCGGCGGACTTTTTGAAACTGGTGCGGGCGGAAGCGCTCCAAAACACGTTCAACAGTTTATTGAGCAAAATTTTCTTCGATGGGATTCTCTTGGCGAATTTATGGCATTTGTTCCATCTTTGGAAAAATACGCGCACGTACATAGAAATGAAAAAGCGAAAATCCTTGCGGAAACGCTTGACGAGGCGGTTGAAAAAATTCTTGAAAACCAAAAATCGCCTAATCGAGAACCTATTTCGTTGGATAATCGCGGATCGCATTTTTATTTGGCTTTGTATTGGGCGCGGGCGCTTGCAAATCAGGAAAAAGATGTCGAACTTGCAAAAGTTTTTGCTGAGATTGCCCAAAAGTTATCACAAAACGAGAAAGAAATATGTTCCGATTTACTTTCCGTTCAAAATAATCCGGTTGATTTGGGTGGATATTATTTTTGCGATCACGAAAAAATAAAAAACGCAATGCGCCCAAGCAAAATTTTTAATGAAATAATTGATAACTTTTGAAAATTTGTCTAACCTCATTCACGGTTTTACATTTCACAATGTCCGCACGAATTTGCGAACTGCCATCAAAACCTTTTATATACCAAGAAAGATGTTTTTTCATTTCACTCAAAACCGCATTTTTGCCATAAAATTCTTCAAAATATTGTAAATGTTTTTTTGCCGCTGAAATTTTTTCTTTCAAAGTAATGATTTTCGGTTTGCCGCCGTTCAAATGTTGTTTTATTTCTGCAAAAACGAACGGATTTCCTAAAGCCGCCCGTCCAATCATTATCGCATCGCAAAACGTTTGTTTGTAAATTTCTTCTGCATCTTTTCCGCAACAAATATCGCCGTTTCCTATAACCGGAATTGTCACCGACTCTTTGAGAATTTTTATTCTCTCCCAAATCGCATTTCCCGAATATCCCATAGTTTTGGTTCGAGCGTGAATCGTAATCGCCGAAATACCGCTGTTTTCCGCAATTTTTCCGAATTCCTTTTCAATGAAATTTTGGCTATCCCAACCCGCACGAATTTTTACAAATACAGGAATACTGCTTGCCCTTACTGTTTTTTGCATTATTTGTCCGAACAAAAGCGGATTTCTAAGAAGCGCCGCGCCGCCGTTTTTTGAAACGACTTTACTCACAGGACAGCCTGAATTTATATCAATAAAATCCGGATTTATTTCTTCACAAATTTGCTTTGCCGCGTCAACCATTTTGTCCGGATTACTGCCGAAAATTTGCACCCCGCCTGGTCTGTCCCATTCCTGAAGCATCATCATTTTTTTTGTTTTAGCGTTCATATAATACAAGCCGTCCGCGCTGATCATTTCACTTACGCATATATCTGCGCCGAACTCTTTGCACATTCTTCTGAATACCGCATCTCCGACTCCTGCCATAGGAGCAACAAATATTTTACCTGAAATATCAATCATTTAGTTAAAACGCTGCAACAAATGAAAGCCCGTTCGGTTTGACAATCAGCGAAATTCTGGCGTTTTGACGTGTGTAATCAACAATTTCTTTTCTATGTTTAAAAATCGGAATAGAAAGCAAATCCATGCCAATACCTAACGCGCAAATAAGTCCTCCCGCAACGTACCCGCCGTTTGAATTCCCGTCGTTAGCCCGATTTGTTCGGTGAGAATCCTTATAAGTCTGCAAAATAGTGACAGCGCCCGACGCAGTAGTTACAGTTCCGATGATAACAGTGGCAATTCCCGCCGATTTGAGTCGTTTTGATTCGCGATATATAAACTCATCGGTAGAATCCTGTGCGAACAAAATTACAGATAAAAAACCACATAATAAAACAGTTAATTTTTTAATCATAAAACACCTCTCAATAAATAATGGGTGCCAGGAAAATAATATTCCTGACACCCATTATTTATAAAATGTAAAAATTATATGTACTTTTTTACAATTGCAACGCTGGCGTTTACGGAAACAAGCATTGGAAATTCAGATTCCGGAATTTTAACTCCAAACTCTTTTTCAATGTTGGCTAAAATTTCAAGCAACGCCATTGAATCCATCCCTAAATCATTAATTAGATGCGCATCGTCCGTAACCGTTTCCTCTTCAATCTCCATATCTTCTGCGATATTTAGAATGATTCTGCGAATTTTAGTTTTAATTTCTTCCATTGAAACCATAAGAACCTTCCTTTGTTAAATTTTACCCTATTTTTTTATAACAACCGCCGCACAATTTCCATCATGTGAAAAAGACAAAACTATTGCATAATTTTTGTCTATCGCAAATTCCGATTTCCTTACAACGTTTATTCCGTCAATTTTTGAATACCCGTCCGTAAAAATCGGCGACACGCTTTTCTTTTGTAAATCGGCGATTGCCGCAGCAACCGCCAACGCACCGCCTGCCCCCCACGTTTCTCCAAATTTTTGCTTGTAACATGCTACGGGAACTTTATCCCCGAATATACGAGAAATAACTCTCGCTTCAATTAAATCACCATCGCTTCCATTTGCGTTCGATGAAACAAAAGCTATATCTTCAGGCGAAATTTTTGCATTTTTTATCGCCTCTCTAATAACATATTCCATAACATCGCCGTCTGGGTTGTAACCGAAATTTCCATTGTTAGGATCAAATCCGTTTGCGAATCCTTCTATTGAAACTATAATTTCTCTATTTTGTTTTTTGGCATAATTTTCATTTTCAACAAGCATTACGGCAGCGCCTTCTCCTAAAATATGTCCCTGCGGAATTTGTGCGAACGGACGTATTTTATTATCTTTTGCCAAACAATTTTTGTTGTTAATCGCAGCTATAAATTGATATGACGACACCTCTTCAATACCGGCATACAAAATCGATTGCAAATAATCCTGTGCAATATGGTCACAGGTATAAATCAACGCTTCAAGTCCTGAAGTCGCCCCGGTAGTAACAGTTCCGGAAAGATTTTTAAGATTGTAACGTATATTTGCATTTCCTGCCGGCGAATTTATAACGGTGTTTCCAAAAAGCGCCGGATTTACCGCCCTTACGCCATAACGAATAGAATCCGTAATAAAATTACCTATGGACTCAAGCGAACCGAACGCCGTTCCGACAACAAGCCCGGGTTTTTCTTCATCAGAAAGCGTATCTAAATATTCTTTGAAACCGGTTTCAATCGCCGTCATCAATATTTTTGTCGCTTTGTCTAACGTTCGAAGACCTTTTTTCCCTAAAATATCTTTCGGCTCAAAATCAGGAATCGTAAAAACATATTGCTCATTCGGCAAATCATACATATCAAATTCTCGAATTTTTGACGGCATTATTTCTTTTACGATATTTTTTTTCAGTTCGTCAAAACCTATTCCACAGCTGCAAACCGTATTGACTTTTGTAATCACCGCTTTTGACATTCTTTATTCTCCCCTGAATTTTTTGAGAACGATTGCAGACGTATTTCCGCCAAATGCGTAAGCATTTGAAATAATTATGTCTAATTCCGCCTCTCTCGCGATATTAGGCACATAATCCAAGTCGCATTCAGGGTCCGGATTTTCATAATTTATTGTCGGAAGAATCGTGTTATTTTTCATCATAAGCAAACTTGCCGCCGCCTCAATGGCGCTTGCCGCACCCATAGTATGCCCCATCATAGATTTCAGCGAACTCATAGGAATTTTATAAGCGTCTTCGCCAAATACATATTTTGCTATTTTGGTTTCAGAGGCATCGTTTGCAGGCGTTCCGGTTCCGTGCGCACATATATAGCTGACATCTTTTTTATTTATTTTTGAATGTGAAATCGCTCTCTCCATCGCCAAAATTCCTCCGTTACCTTCAGGATGAGGAGCGGTCATGTCGTAAGCGTCGCATCCAAGCCCGTAACCCAGAACTTCTCCGTAAATTTGTGCGCCTCTGTCCAAAGCGTTATCTAAAGTTTCCATTACCAATACGGCTGCGCCTTCCGCAACAGCCATTCCGTCACGATTCAAATCAAACGGTCTGCAAACATCCATCGTAGTCGCAAGCAAGCGATTAAATCCGCAGAAAGCGATTGAAGCGAAAGGATCGCTCCCGCCGGCAACGGCATAATCTAATCGTCCCATTCTAATTAAATCCATCGCATATCCTAATGCGTAATTCCCCGCCGCACAAGCAGTAGGAATAAGCATTGTTTGTCCTTTCGCACCTATAAACCTTGAAACATTCGCAGGAATTGTATTTGCGGGATACTTCCTTGCTTCGTTTTTTTCTAATTTGGTTATAAGTCTTTGGTCTTTGGAATGCCTTGCCAAAATATGCTGAATAACTTGCGGCTCACCCATCGTCGTTCCCATCGAAACTCCGAGACGATAAGGATTAACGTCTTTAACAATCAATTTCGCATCGTCTAATGCAATTCTTGCCGCCGCCACAGCGAACTGTCCCGCTTTACCCATAGAATTTATTTCTTCATCGCGAAGATAATCATTAGCCGTAAAATCTTTTACTTCTCCACCCGTTTTACTTCTGTAATCTGTCGTATCAAAAGAAACTATTGGAAGAACTCCGTTAGTCCCCTTTTTTGCCGCCGCCCAAAATTTATCTTTTCCGGTCCCGATAGGAGTTATCAATCCAATACCGCTTACGACAACTCTTTTTGGCATAAACCATCCTCAGATTCGTAATTAATAATAGTTGTAATATAAATAACTAAACGCCTTAAAAACAAAAAATTCCTTTACTTATCACTTATTCCCGTTTATTCGCGATTGTCTCACCAAACTTCAAACTCTTCCTGTATACTTTCAATAATTTCTTCAACTTTTGTTTTTTCATTGTTTCCGTCTTGAATTTCCTCTGTTGTGATAGTTTCCGCATCTATTTCTACCGGAATTTCTTTTATTTTGGCTTCTTTCTTAATCTCTTTTAGCGGTAAGGTTTTTTCTTGTGCGTTTATTTCAAGCGAATTTTTAGCCTTAATTTCACTCTTTTTTGATGTCCCGAAATTAAGCGATACGCCCGCCAGAAATTCCCATTCGACACTTGTTTCGTATTTGTTCACCGCCGCAGTAAAATCCAAATTTACATATTGTACGTCTAATCCGAACCCAAAATTTATGACGTTATAGTCAGCTTTTATGGTCTTTCCGGCTCGTAAGTCTAACCAATTTGTCGGAGAAAATTCAAAACCCAAAGGAAATTGCAGGCGCTTGTTCACATTTTTTATTTTGGAACCGTTAGGGTCGTAAATATGCCAATACAAGATATCGCCGGCAACGCAAAAATCAAGCGATTTTATTTTCCAAAAATACGCCGCACCTGTCTTCATTGAAGTTGGAAGTTTCTCGCCGTCACCCCATTTTTCACCGTTTTCGTTAATCATGGGAGTAGTTGTTCCGAAATTGTTGAAAGCGAGTCCTATCCGTAAATTTTCATCAATAAGCTTCCACAAAAATCCGCCGTTCATAACGAACGCGTATGCTACTTCATCAATAAATTTATCGAAAGCGAATCCAAAACTAATCCCCCAGTCGAAATTTTTATTTCTATGCAAACCTATTGTATAAGAAAACTCGCTAAACTGCCAATTCGACGACAAATCGCCGGGCGCCGGCGGACTTTCCGGAAAAATATCGCGTATGTAAATGTCGTCAACCGTATGGTTTTGTACCGAAACCGCCATAAACGTTTTTTTTACAGGCATAAAGATTTCGAGGCGATTCACGTTCAAATCGGAATATTTTATTTTCCACAAGTGCTCAAACGACAATCTATATTGGCTGAAATTTCCGTAGTTCGCAGGGTTTGAATGCATAGAAAAATCTGCCGGAACAGCCGCTCCCGCGCCGCCAAGAGCGGTTAATTTTGTGCCGGACGAAATGTTTAGAAGTTGAAATCCGCTTTGCGCCGCCCAATCCTGCGTCTCGGCAAAAGCGCTAAAAATTATGGTAATCGTAATAATTATAATTTTTTTCATACACAGTAAAATACCATTTTCACTAAAACAAAAGGGAGCAAATTTTGCGCCTAAAGTTTTTGCTTGCCGAATCTGTGTCGCTCAAAGAAAACTGAATCGGAGAAATTATTCAATGTATATTTAGATAGCAATCCAATCATCATATTATCTCTTAACGCCCAACTTCGTCGAATACTTATATGTCTTTCCGCTTGCACCTTTGGCTTCGACAACAATCAGATATGTTCCATTCGCCACATTTCTGCCCGCGTTATTCGTCAAATCCCATAATATCTCTTTGTTATTTCTACTTTTCGATTCAAATACCACATTACCGATGTTATCATAAATAATAAGGGTAACTTGCGCTTGCTCAGGCGTTCTCACCAAAATCTTTGCTGTCTGAGAAACAATTGCCTTTTCAAGCGGTATTCCGTACTTCTTGTCTGATTTCTTATCTTTAGAAATCGGATTTGAATATTCTTGATTGGTTATTACGTGCAAGGACAAAGAAGCAATACCCGTATTGTAATTTGAGTTTTCAGCAGTACGGGCGAATATATAATAATTCGTTGCCGGAAGAAGTCCCGTAAACGTCAAATCGGTTTTCCACGCACTCGCTTCGACAAGAGTAGTGTTAGCGGTATTTATTGCAAATTCTACCGTCTGTCCGTTTTCGGGAGCGGTTACCGCTTCTATTGTTATGCTGTTGTGCGTTTTGTTTGCCAAAACAGGAACGGCAGTTGCCGCACCAGTCTCTTTATTCACAACAAAACTCAACGGTACTTTAATCGTAAACGGGTTTCCTTGATTTTCTCCGCTCAATATAAGCGTATCAATATGCGTCGCTGCCGAAAGTGAATTCTTAGGGTTAACGTTTATTGTCGCCAAATATCCGCCGTCTCCCGTTGCTTCGGTTTTGCTTAGTTCGGTTGAAATCTCAAAATCCGACAGATTCTCATTTTTTAACGTTGCCGACAATTCGGTCATATCGTCGTATGCGACAAGAGTAAATTTTTGTGGCTGAATTTCTGAATAAAGAAATGTTTGACTTGCAAATGTTTTGTTTGCCGGAATAACGTCGACTTTATTCAACTCTACGTCAAGATAAGCAATACGCAGAGTTAAATAATCTTTCATTTTTTCTATTTGTTCCCAAAAATCGTTTTTCTCGTACGGATGGTTTCTTGTCCATTCAGGAAAAGTTCTATACCACCACGAATCAAAATTTTTAATCGCCGAAATTTCAATTTGAGCGGCTGTTGCATCTATAAAATCATTTATAGAAATAATATCTTGATATTTTTCATTCCACCGTTCCTTATATTTTACAAGAAATATTGGGTCATCAAAAAATCTTTTGAAAAATTGTATTTTGGACGACGCTTTATTTGGATTATTAAAATGATTGTAATTATAATCATAACCATACCCACAATCAAAGTCCCATAAGGGACCCATATTAATTCTGTTCAATTCCTCTTTTGCATTGTTATTATCTTTGTATAAATATGTACTCATTGGTCCTTCAAGAACATCTCTGTTGTGAGTTACTTCCTGTATCATAATAAAATCAACAAATGTGTTCATATTTATCAAATCTCTGTATCCGTTTTCTGGAAAATTCACCGAAGCCATAAAATCGCACAATTCGTTCAAATCTTTTCGGACAAAATCAAAAGCCGGATTGCTAATATTAGCAGGTTCAAATTCAGGCGATTTGATCATCACGGGCAGATTGTAATTGGCAGTCTTAAATTTTGGCTCTTCGTCATAATATCCGTCCATTTCAACAAACCATCCTTCTGTTTCGTTTATATCAACTCTTCCCGGATTTACCTGGTTTTGTTCCGTCAAAAGGTAATTTCCTTTATACTCCCCATTCAAATACAATTCTACAAAATTAAAAGAATGGTTGAATGGCAAACCAAAACGATTTCCATACTCAAATGCGATTGTATTAAACATCAATGTAGGGTCTCTGTATTGAGCAATCAACACCCACGATTTCGCCAATTCCAAACCGAACAAACTTTGCTTTTTGTCGAATTTCACTCTGTACGACTTCTTATAAGCATTAGGATTACCCCAACTGTCATTTCCCCGCCCTCTAATTCCTCCGGCAGAAAAGTTGTCGGCGGTAAGAGAAGTATTGTTGTTCGGATTATTCGGGTCGGTTAAAACGAAATTCATCGGTACATAATTTATTTTGTCCAATATCGCTGCCTCGTTTTGCGTATCAATCCATATAATCGGCAAACCGCTTGTCAGCGAACCTTCGCCACTCACCGGATCCCACGCACCGTAACAGCGGCTTTTAGGTTTGTATTTGGCGTAATTGTCATCGTTAGTATTTGCGGGACGATAATCAACTGTTTCAAAGTCATTTTTGTTGTTGTCGCTATCAGTAAGAGATACGCGGCGGACGGCAAAATTCTTGGTCATTCCTACTACAAGTTCATTCTCATAACCGTCAATATTATCTGCGCCTGCCGTATCGACCGCACCTAACATGTCCACATAATCCATGGCGATCTGTTCATCCATATCAAACGGATTGGCGACGGTCAATTTGTTCTGATTTCCCATAAGAACCACCTTAAAATTTTTGTTACCTAAGGTAAAATCGGCTACATCCTGGTCATAATCGACAATAGTTCGGGAACCTGTCGGCGTTCCTGTTTTTCCGCGAATAAGAAACGAACTTTTGGCGGGAATTGTTCCCGTAAGTTTAATTACATTCCAACCCGTTCCTGTGGCGTTTGCGTATTGCAGCGAATATTTGCCGGTTAAACTGACTTTTTGGTCGGTATTGTTATAAATTTCTACAAAACTGTTAGAAATCGCGCCGTCGGTAGCTGCGCCTGCCTGCAAAATAAGCAGTTTGCCCGCAAGTATGTCCGCCGGACCTGCTTCTGTCGGGTCTAATACCGGCTCTGCTTTTTCAGGAATTGGTTCCCAAGCGCCGTAACTGTGGTTCTTAGGACGTTTGAGTTCCTTTTCTTCACTACTAACGCTGGCGTAGGTTACAATTTCAAAATCCGCCGAATTATTATCCGTATCGACAAGAGACTTTCTACGAACGCCCACCTGTTTGCTAATGCGATATTCGCCGTCAATAAATGAAATACTACCCTCTTGTCCCAATATTTGGTCGGTCGCATCATTGGTTACGCCTATCATATCAATATAACCGCTCGCTTTTGTACCTGAACCGTCGGTATCAAACGGATTATTCATATTAAGCAAGTTCGTATCGCTCATAAGCGCAACCTTTACAGCCTTATTGCTAAGTTCAAAAGCGGTATCGTTTATATCTCCGCAATCATCTTCAATAAGTAACGCGGGAGTAACCATAGTACCTTTCTTGCCGAGAATAAGAAACGAATGTTTCGGTTCGATAATCTTCCCCGACAAGTCTATCGTTTTCCATTCTCCGTCTTGGGTTGCGCCGTTTGTAACTTTCGTTCCTGCTGCGTATTGCAGCGAATAACCGTTCAAATCTATCGGCGATTCTGTGGCGTTATACAGTTCCACAAAACTGTGAGAAATGTTGCCGTCGGAGCCGGCTCCAATCTGCAAAATTAAAAGTACGCCCTCGTTTTCCTGCGCCAACACATTCCCTGATAAAAACAGCGTGACAATCATCGCTGTCGCCGTTTTTAGAAATTTATTTTTTCTTACCATAATATATAATTACTCCTTCAATAAGAATTTATATTCCGATATATTGTAATGAATGGACAATGACTTATTGTTCATAGACAAGGTAAAATTCTGAATATCGAAAAAGCGGAAAGGACAACGTTTCGCATTAGACGAACCTACGTAAGTCCCTGAAAAATAACGACTTATTCGGGGGGGGGGGGGGGCGAAATCATAATTCGGGATGCGGAATCGAAAGCGAAAGTATGCCAATGCCCGTTAAACATCGCCGATATTGTTGCGTAAACGGTTCGCGTCGCTACGAAAAGCAAAGAGAGAATTATCGATTTGTCCATATTTGCGTCTTATCTCAATACGTTTCTTCGTCTAAGATTCCGGCTTCAATATCTTCTTCGGTAATATCTAAACGACGTTTCATTCCAATTTTATATACGAGATTTTTAACTATTTTTTTACCTTTTTCATCTAAATCTTGAAAAAGCGTTCCAGTCAAAATAATAGACGGATTTGCGTCCGGCTTGCTCCAACGAATTTGAACGCTCACATCAAGATTTCCGAGTGCGGCGTTAAAAAAATCCTTTCCTAAAATCACGCGAACGCGGTAGATTTTTTCTTTGTCCAAAACGGTACCGCCGAAAATCATCATACCTTCACTTGTGATATCGGCGACTCTCCCTATTTCTTTCCCGTTTTCAAGGTCTATCACTTTAAGATAGTAGCACAAAACTTTTCGTATAAGCCGTCGTTTATCAGGAATAGAACCTTCGATCATTAAACCCTCCGATTTTTACTTTTCCAAAAATGCGTTATAAACGCGCTATAGAAAATAATATTGAGCATAAAATAAGTGTATATATATTGATTTAATCGTGTTTTTTGTATAAATAACGGAAGTTTTATATCTCTTGAAATACATACGAAATAAAAAATAATAATAATAAAAATTCCTATTTATTTTGTACTAAATATATTTTTACTAATATTTTTGTTGTCTGTTCGTAAATTTTTAATTTGCGTAAAAATTTTATTTTTGGAGGTTCAATGGAAGGAAAAGTCTCACAATTGGCGGAAAAATTGCTCAAAGAAGGTGTTGAACAAGGAGAAAAGAGAAGAGAAGAGATTATTGCGGAGGCAAATCAGAAAGCGGAAGAAATTATTGCCAAAGCAAAAAAAGAAGCAGAAAATATTATTTTCCAAGCAAACCAAAAAGCTGAAGATACAAAGAAAAATGCGGATTCTGAAATAAATCTTTCTGGACAGCAGGCGTTGAGTGCGTTGAAAAGCAAAATTACGGATATGGTTTTGGCAAAAGCGGTAGATTGTGCGGTTAGCGACACCCTTACCAAGAATATTCCGGATTATATAAAATCTGTTTTATCAAATTGGAAAGGCAATGATTCCGCGATTGAAATTCTGCTTTCGCAGGAACAAAAAACCACTCTTGCCAAAGACGTGGAATCCGCGGTAAAGGGAATTATGAACGGCGGCGTCGCTATTTCGGCGTCCAAAAGCGTAAAAAACGGTTTTCAAATCGGTCGTAAGGACGGTTCATACAAAATATCGTTTACCGACAGCGATTTTGCGGAATATTTTAAAGAATATCTGCGTCCAAAAGTAAAATCAATTCTTTTTGGGGAATAATTTCCGATGAGTCAAAACTATTATTATCTTGTAACAGGGCTTCCCGATCTTGTAGAAGGCGGCGGAAAAGGTTTTGATTACGCAAAGATTCGACAGGAAATTATTGAAGAATTATCTGTCGACGACTGCGGCTTGCTTAAAGCGTTTTTGTTGCAGTTTGACAATGCGAATATCGTGAATTTTCTCAATAAAAAGCAAAATTTTGATTCCCGCGGATGGTTTTCGCCGTCCGAAATCGAGGATGCCGTAAACGACATCGATACGCTTCCTCAATATCTTCAAACTTTTTTGCAAAATTACAAAGAAGACAAGGAAAGCGTTTCGGGGCTTGGGCTTTTGGAGCAATTGTCATATCTTTATTATAGTGAAATTTCAAGTAAAAACGAATGGTTTGCAAACTGGACGGATTTTGCCGTTGATATTCAAAATGTAGTTGCTGCGTCAAATGCGAGGGAATTAGGCGTTTCCGCAGAAAAAAGCGTGATTCCTTTTAATGATAATGCGGAAAAAATAGTAAAAAGCAGAGCTACGGATTTCGGACTTGGCAACTCTTTGCCCTGGACGGAACAAATTGCCAAAAATATTAACGATCCCGTCGCTCTTGAAGAAGCGATTGACGCAATTTATTGGAGAAAAGCGGACGAACTTTCGGAAAGCAGAACGTTTGGAATCGAAAGCGTGTTGGGTTTTATGGTGAAAGCGAACAGTATTGAACGTTGGCTGCGTTTGGATACGGAAAAAGGAATCGCACGAGCGAATAATTTGATTGAAAAACTCAAATCATCCGTGCAAAGTCAAAGATAAAGTAAAAATAACTTACGGAGGAGACATATAAATGAGCACAAAAGGGAAAGTTGCCGGTGTTGTCGCAAACTTGGTAACATTGGAAGTTGATGGACCGGTTGGGCAGAACGAAATCTGTTATATCGACCTTAAAGGAACAAAACTTATGGCGGAAGTCATTAAAGTTACGGGCGACAAAGTAGCGGTTCAGGTATTTGAAAGCACAAGAGGGCTCAGAATCGGAGAAACGGCCGAATTTACCGGACGAATGCTTGAGGTAACGCTTGGTCCGGGAATGCTTTCGAAAACATACGACGGACTGCAGAACGATTTGCATAAAATGGAAGATGTTTTTCTCAAAAGGGGAGAATATACTCATCCGCTTAATCCGGGTCAAAAATGGGATTTTAAGCCTACGGCGAAAATCGGCGACGAAGTCGAGGCGGCGGCATGGCTTGGCGAAGTGAAAGAAAATTGGCTTAATCATAAAATTATGGTTCCGTTTGACCTTAAAGGGACGGCTAAAGTTAAATCGATAGTCTCTGAAGGTTCTTATGCTTCCGACAGTGAAATAGCGATTTTAATCGATGCGGACGGAAACGATATTTCGGTGTCTATGGAAATGAAATGGGCGGTAAAACGTGAAGTTTCCGCGTATAAACACAAACCGCGTCCGTTCAAATTATTTGAAACCGGCGTCCGTACGATAGACACGCTTAACCCGCTTGCGGAGGGCGGCACAGGATTTATGCCGGGACCTTTCGGCGCTGGAAAAACCGTTATGCAGCATTCGCTTTCCAAAAACGCGAACGCCGATATTATCGTTATGGTCGCCTGCGGCGAAAGAGCGAACGAAGTCGTAGAAATTTTTACGGAATTCCCGGAACTTGAAGACCCGCGCACAGGCAGAAAACTTATGGAAAGAACCGTTATAATCGCTAATACGTCGAATATGCCTGTCGCAGCCCGTGAGGCGTCTGTTTATACGGGTATGACGATCGCTGAATATTATCGTTCTATGGGAATGAAAGTGCTTTTGCTTGCAGATTCGACTTCTCGTTGGGCGCAGGCGCTTCGCGAAATGTCGAACCGTCTTGAAGAATTGCCCGGACAGGACGCATTTCCGATGGATTTGTCGGCGATCATCGCGCAATTTTATGCTCGAAACGGATACGTAGAACTTAATAACGGTAAAACCGGCTCAATAACTTTTCTTGGGGCGGTTTCACCCGCAGGCGGAAACCTTAAAGAGCCCGTAACGGAATCGACTAAAAAAGCGGCGAGATGCTTTTATGCGTTGGAACAGGCGCGTGCGGATTCAAAACGTTATCCCGCGGTTGACCCGATTGAGAGTTATTCCAAATACATCGAATATCCCGAACTGATAGAGTATCTTGACGAACACGTTCAAAAGGATTGGGCAAAAGGCGTTCAATTCCTCAAAGATATACTGCTTAGAGGAAAAGAAGCGAAAGATCAAATAAATATCTTGGGGGATGACGGAGTGCCGCTTGATTATCATGTGGCATACAATAAGTCTGAGGTTGTGGATTTTGCAATCTTGCAACAGGATTCTTTTGACAAAATCGACGGAACAACGCCTATGCATCGTCAAAAGCAACTTACGAATATAGTTTTGGATATTTGTCAAAGTAATTATTCCTTTGAAGATTTTGAAGAAGTAAGCAGATTTTTCAGAAAGACTATAAATTTGATAAACCAAATGAAATATTCGCATTTTGAGAGTCAGGAATTTTATGCCGCCGAAAAAGAGCTTAAAGAGTTCGTATCCGCCAAAAAAGTTGCTTTTAATCAGAAAGAAGGAGAGTAAATAAATGAGCGCATTTCAGAAAATTTACACAAAAGTTGAGAATATTACCAAGGCTACGATTACGGTGAAAGCCGATGGTGTTTCAAACGATGAAATGGCGTACGTCGATGGGCGTCCGGCGCAGGTGGTGAAAATTAAAGGGAATGAAGTAACTCTTCAGATATTTCCGGGAACGCAGGGTATTTACACGAACGCAGAAGTAAAATTTACGGGTAAAGCGCCGACGATAAAACTTTCCGACGATCTTCGCGGAAGATTTTTTAACGCTTACGGCGAACCGATTGACGGCGGCGCGGAAATTGACGGCGAAGAGCAAGAAATCGGCGGTCCGTCGGTTAATCCGGTACGCAGGAAACAACCCAGCGAATTTATTCCTACGGGCATTGCGGGCATCGACTTGAACAATACTTTGGTCACAGGGCAAAAAATTCCGTTTTTTGCCGATCCCGATCAACCTTACAATATGGTTATGGCGGACGTAGCACTTAAGGCGAAAGCGGATATGATTATTCTGGGCGGTATGGGAATGTCTAACGACGATTATTTATATTACAAGCAAACATTTGATAACGCCGGCGCGCTTGACAGAATTATAAGTTTTATTAACACTACCGAAGACGCTCCGGTCGAGCGGCTGCTTATTCCGGATATGGCGCTTACTACGGCGGAATATTTTGCCGTAAAGAAAAATATGAAGGTGCTTGTGCTTCTTACTGATATGACGCTTTACGCCGACGCTTTGGCGATTGTGTCGAATCGTATGGACCAAATTCCCAGTAAAGACAGTATGCCCGGTTCGCTTTATTCGGATTTGGCAAAAATTTATGAAAAAGCGGTGCAGTTTCCCGAGGGCGGTTCAATAACGATTATTGCCGTCACTACGCTTTCCGGCGGCGATATAACTCACGCGATTCCCGATAATACCGGGTATATCACGGAAGGTCAGCTATATTTAAGAAGGGATACCGACATTGGAAAAGTCATAATTGACCCGTTTCGCTCTTTATCGCGCTTAAAACAACTTGTTATAGGGAAAAAGACTCGCGAAGATCATCCTCAAGTGATGAATACCTGCGTTCGTTTGTTCGCAGACGCCGCAAACGCGAAAACCAAGCAGGAAAACGGTTTTGATTTGACGGATTACGACGAAAGATGTTTGTCGTATGCACGAGACTATTCAAGAGAACTTTTGGCGATTGACGTTAATATCAACGCCGAAAAAATGTTGGATACGGGTTGGGAAATCCTTGGAAAATACTTTACCCGTGATGAAGTCGCTATGAAAAAAGTCCTTATGGACAAATATTGGAAAGGCAAATAATCTTTTCAAAAGAGGTGGTTTGTGGCATTAAAATTTCAGTTCAATAAGACCGCTCTAGCCCAACTCAAAAAAGAGTTGAAAGTTAGACAAAAGGCTTTGCCGACACTAAAAGCGAAAGAGACGGCTCTTCGGCTTGAAGTCAAAAAGGCAAAAGAAGAGCTTGTCGCCGCTCAAAAAGTTTTCGGCGAACATACTGACACCATGAATAAATATGGGAAACTTTGGGAGGAATTTCCAAACGAAATATTGCAAATTAAAGGTGTCGAAACGTCTTTCAAAAAAATCGCCGGAGTGAAAATCCCGATTTTGGAGAATATTGATTTTGTTTTAACATTAGATTCTTTTTTCGGAGGAGCCGGATGGACTGCCGCCGGAGTAAAACTGCTAAAAGAATCCGCGCGTTTGGCAATAGAAATAGATGTTGCGAAACAGCGGCTTTCAATTTTGGAATATGCTCGAAAAAAGACGACTCAAAAGGTCAATCTTTACGAAAAAGTACAGATTCCCGAATATAACGAGGGGATTTTGAAAATCAAGCGCTTTATGGAAGATCAGGAAAACCTTGAAAAATCGGCGCAGAAAATTCTTAAAGGAAAATTAACTCAGCAGGAGGCGGCATAAAATGGTCAGTAAAATGAGCCGTCTTTCTGTTTTGTTGTATCACGGTGAAAAGGAAGATTTTCTTAACAAATTACGAAACGTCGGAGTCGTTCATATTGAAAGTTCCGACAAAGAATTAAGTGCAAAAGCGTTATCTTTGAGCGGTACGCTTACGGAAGCCGAAAAAATTATTACGGAAATTAAACGTTTATTCAAAGAATCGCCGACAAACGAAGCGTCGGATTTTCAGGCGGCCGAGGCGATAAAGAAATATATTGCTAATTCGGCGAGAATCGATTCTATAAACAACGAGATTTCTTCAATTGAAAAAGAAAAAAAACGATTTGAGCCCTGGGGCGACGTTTCAAACGAAACGCTTTTAAAGCTCAAAGAGAGCGGCGTTTATGTTTCGCTTTACGAATTATCGGCAAAAGAAAAGCCGCTTATAGAAAATTTTACTTATGAAACAGTAAAAGAAACGCCGTCTAATTTGTGGGTTGCGATTGTCGGATTAAACGAACCGATTATAATTGACGGAAAAGAACCTTCTGTTCTTCCAGAGATTTCACTTACGGAAATCAACAATCAAGAGTCGCTTCTGAATGCCGAAAAATATAAATTGACCAACGAGCAAAAGGAAATTGCGGCGCAAGTCAGAAAAATCGAACAATATAAACTGAAAATTCAAGATTCGCTTAACTTTGAATTGGCGAATTCCTCTATGCATGAAGCGGCAAGAGGAAAATTGCTTTTAATTAACGGTTGGATTCCGGACGAGAAAAAATCAAACTTGCAAAAATTATTTGATGAAATTCCTTGCGGATATGAATTTAGCGAACCAAAAGACGGCGATGACGTTCCCGTGAAATTCAACAATAACGCTTTTGCACAAAAGTACGAAGCGATTACAAAACTTTTTACGCTTCCAAAATACTGTGAAATTGATCCGACGCCGTTTTTTGCGCCGTTTTATGCGTTTTTCTTTGGACTTTGCGTAGGCGACGTGGGTTACGGAATGCTTATTTTGACAGCGGCGGTTGCGGCTTACGTCAAAGCGAGCGGAAGTTTCAAACCGATAGCGGTTTTGGGAATGATGCTTGGATTTTCCACAATTATCGGCGGATTTTTACTCAACGGATTTTTCAGCATACCGATTTTTAATTCGGCTGATGGAAGCGGATTGCTTGGCGACGCCGGAGGATTGGGAATGTATTCGCTTTTGAAATCCGCTTCGGTGCATGTGATGGAAAATGGAAAATTGACGGAAAAAGTCATTATGCCTATGATTCCTTTTGCGTTGTTTTTGGGCGTAATTCAAATTTTATTCGGAATGTTTCTCAAGATAATCAACAAAATCATACAAAACAACGGGCAAATAAAATACGCTTTATTTCCAATCGGCACAGTGTTTTTAACGGTTTCGGCAACCCTTGCGGTAACTCAAATGAACTTTTTGGATATGGGTTCTTTTTTTGAAGTATGTTTCAATATTACCGCACCGCAAATTGCGGAGTTGATTACTATGAAAATGATAATGTATCCGGCGATTGTAGGACTTATTTTGCTGTTTTTTTTCAACAATCCGTCAAAATCCGTTTTTATCCGTCTGCCGCTTGGTCTTTGGGAATTGTATCAGTTCGTAACGGGGCTTATGGGCGATGTGCTTTCGTATATTCGTTTGTTTGCGCTTGGACTTGCCGGCGGACTTTTGGGCGCGTCTTTCAACAAAATAGCGCTTATGGTTTGCGGAGGAGAGTTCAATTTTTCCACGCCGCTTGTCATTTTTACGATACTTATTTTGATTTTGGGACATGTAATAAACATAGCGCTTGCCGCTTTGGGCGCGTTTGTGCATCCGCTTCGTTTGACGTTTGTCGAGTTTTACAAACACCTTGAATTCCAAGGCGGAGCAAGGGAGTATAAGCCGTTTGCAAAAGCGGAAACATAGTTTTTGAATCCGGCGGGTTTTCCGCCGGATTTTATAGGAGACGTTTTTATGTCGTTTGACGAGCGGCAGATTTTTTTAAAAAGAGAATACGCGGAAGCGATTCGTTATATGGATAACGCAAAAGAATTTTTGCAAAAGGCAAAAAAAGAGAGTTCGTTTTATACGGACAAAAAACCGGCTTCTTTTTTGCATGCCGCTTATAATGTTTTGCATTTGGACGGATATTATGACGGAATAACTAATGTAAAAGCGATTGATGCGGGATTTGACGCCGCTTATGAAATTATCGAAAAAATTAAGCCGATAAAGGACATAAAATGAATAAAGAAACACAAATTTATTTTCTATTAAGATTCGCACCCCCCCCCGTTCCCCACCCCCAAACCAGATGAAACTATACT
>JAIRUI010000018.1 GCA_031254455.1 Chitinispirillales bacterium
AAAAACTTTGACAGATTTGAAGAATATTTGAATTGGATAGTATCGGGCGGCGATGACGATAAGGGAGAACGGGGAATGGCGGTTATTTCCACTCACTTAAATTCGACCGACGTGTATCAACACGAAAGAAGTTTACATCTAACACTTACGCAAGAAATAATGAATGAAGACCAAAACAGTCCGTATTGGACGGGGGGATTGAAAGGCGGTAGAGTTGCAACGGGATTTTTACCTTTACCGGCAATAGCAAATACGGGAGTTAGAGATTTAGAGGGAAGAAACGAAACGTATGAATATGTAGATGAAAATGGAGAAACACAAATAGGAAACAGACCGATTAAATTTAATGCAAACGGTATATTACTTTTTTATTCAGAAAGCGGTTTGATTGAACAAGATACGACTTTAATTGCGGGAACTTGGCAAACGTTTATTCCGTGCAAATTACCGCAATGGCAAAAAGAAGACAGTATGACGCCGGATATTATGAATCCAAAATTTACTTATCGCGGCGTTAGAGAGGGAGATTTATTAGATCAATCGACTATTAACGGATTTTTCAATAGAGTTACAAACACGATTCAAGGAATATTTACAAAAGCGGCGACACACGCGCAAATATTGACTTCTTTATTAGTTTTAGCAAAAAAGTTTTCAGTCAGAATACGTGCTATGGAATTTGCTATTACTGCGTTGCAGGATTTTAATCCTGTCGGATGTATAGTTCAGTTTATTGGATTTATGACTTGGGAACGAACGCAATACTATAAATTATGCGATGGTGGTTTATGTGGTGGAAATTCAACTCAAAATGACGGTGAATTTGCAGATATAAATAAATTTTTATTTGCAATGTGGAAAGATAGGAAAGAAAAAGGATTACCTGTAATTGGTGATATTGGCGATGAAATAGATTTAGGTAAAGAGTATAACTTGCCTGATTTAAGTGGTTTATTCTTGGTTGGCGCTTCTATGGGTGTAAATAAAATACATGATAGCGCAGTTGAAGAAATTCCATTAAATAAAACAGGTGGAAAATCTTCACACGTTCAAACAATAGATGAATTGGCAAAACACGTTCATAAACACGTTATTAGAACAGCAGATAGCAATGGAAGCCATAATATAAATGGATTTGGAAATGGAGAATGGTCTTCGGGAAAAAGTGATTGGAAGTGGGGTAATTCTCGCGGTGGAGATAGTTGGAATAACGAATATGCTTTACGTACATATCAAGATTCCAAAGAAGTAGGAGGTTCAACACCTCCGAAAGGAATACCAACAATACCGCCTTATTTTGCAGTCAATTACTATATGAGAGTGAGAGTATAAAAT
Source organism: Chitinispirillales bacterium (assembly GCA_031254455.1). NCBI lineage: Bacteria > Pseudomonadati > Fibrobacterota > Chitinispirillia > Chitinispirillales > Chitinispirillales bacterium. The sequence continues at coordinate 1,336 of JAIRUI010000018.1, forward strand.
AATAATTTGTTTGGTTATAAAGGAGTGTTAAATGCGAAACGAAATCTGGGTAATGAAAGTAATGATTACGGCAATAATTGTCGTACAAATTGTGTTCGGACAATTAATTAATTGGAATGCGAATAACATCACAATAACTACCGAAGCGGAATTAAGAGAATTTGCGCGGCGGGTTAACGGCACCGACGGTTTTGCGGCAAATTCGTTTCAAGGTAAAACCGTTAAACTAGGCAATGATATTAATCTTACGAGTTCTTGGATGCCGATTGGTAATTATTTGATACCTGAAAGAAATTTTGCCGGAATATTTGACGGCAACGAGAAAAAAATATCAAACGTTGATGTTTCCGATAATAGCGTATATGCCGGTTTGTTCGGTTATGTGAAAGAAGGAGGACAAATCAAAAACCTTACGGTTAACGTTAATGAAATAAAAACAGGCTTCAAGGACAAAGTATATGCAGGAGGATTAGCCGCATATTACGCTTCTGAAAAGCCGATAGTAAATTGCAGAGTCAATATAAGAGACTCTATTTGTGCTAATGCTTATTCTGGTTCTTTAATAGATACTGTGATTGGTAATTCAGGCGGATTGGCGGGGGGGGGGGGGGGGAAGAATACGCTTACAATCAGTAATTGTTACGTTACGGGTAATGTATCGTCATCTAGTAATTCTTTTTCTTATTCAGGCGGACTGGTGGGAAAGGCGGACAATACTCTTACAATCAGTAACTGCTATGCAACGGGGCAAGTCCATTCTAATTCTAATAGCTCTAGTGGATTTCAATTTTCTTATTCAGGCGGACTGGTGGGAAAGGCGGACAATACTCTTACAATCAGTAACTGTTACACGATGGGTGATATCTCTGCCATTTCAGAAGGTCATAACAGTTCTTTTAATAGAATAAAATCTTTTTCCGGCGGGTTGGTGGGTAGTGCGGACAACACGCCTACAATCAGTAATTGCTACAAAACGGGCAGCGTTTCATCTGCATCTTTTAACACTTATAATCCTTCTTATTCTTATTCTTATTCCGGTGGAATTTTGGGAGAGTCGGCTTCTGGAACAAATACTTCGGTGTATTACGATAACTGGGAAGTAAGCGGTGCCGTGGGCAACGGTGATGCGACGGGTATTGTCGGCGTATCTCCTGTCGAACTTAGAAGACAAACGACTTTTGTGGATTGGGATTTTGTCAATACTTGGGGAATTAATCCCGAAATAAACGATGGATTCCCGTATTTATTATGGAGTATACCTGGAGACGATACGCCAATCTGCAATATTAAGGAATCCGCTGACAAGTACGGAATATTGCTTTCAAGCAACATTGTCTCGCAGAAAGCGGAAATGCGGATGGTTACTCCAAGCGGCGACCGCATTTTACAAGTGAGGGCTGTCGTTTATGACAACGTTGGAAACGTGGTTTTTGATAAAACCGAGACGGGCGATAAAATTACTTGGGATTTGACCAATAACGCCGGACGAAATGTCGCGAACGGAACGTACCTTGTCATCGCCGATGTCAAAAGTTCAAACAAAAAGATTTATAGATATTCGGCAAAAATTGGCGTGAAAAAGTAAGTGTGAGATGATTCAGGATTTCAATCCTGTAGGATGCATAGTACAGTTTGTGGGAGAGATGGATGTTTTCCAAAAAAAATATTACCAAATATGCGACGGCGGAGATTTACCTTATTCTGCAAATGAAAAAATGTTGGGAGATTTTGAATTGATAAATAACTTGATGTGGCAAATGCTTAAAGAGCAAAACACCAACAATGACGAATACAAAGATTTTAATCCAGATAAAAGGTATCCCGTCCCTGATCTTCGCGGGTATTTTTTGGTTGGTGCAAAATCCGGGACTACTCAACAAGACGATAGAACGGAAGAAATACCTTTGTTCAAAAAAGATGGGGAGAGTATGCATACATTAACCATTGAAGAAATGCCAAACCATGCGAAGCACGGGGGATATACCAGGAAAGAAGATAGTTCCTGCGAGGGGAAAGATTGGACTGCGTTGGGTGGAGGTGAAGGTAATACAGGAGACAGAGGTGGAGATAAACCGCACAATAATATGCCACCATATTTTGCAGTCAATTATTACATAAGGGTTAGAGTGTAAAATTGTAGAAGAAACTTATTTATGGTATTAAAAAAGGAGGAGTTATGAAAAAAACATTTATGCTTATTATGTCGATGGTAGTTATATTTTCTGTTTCGTGTTCTTACGAAAAGGAAAATAAAGAAGTTAATGGCAGAGATAATTCACTTGTAGGAATGTGGGAACATTATGACAATGATGATGTCGCTTCATCATCATTCTTTATTTTTAATATAAACGGTACAGGAGAATATTATTTCTGTATCGATGACAAAATTTACAATGCCAATAAATTTGAATGGTATACTAATGAGAATTCGTTTTGTTTGGAATATTATGAATGTAATGGTGAAGAGTGTGAAAGTTTAAGTTGTAGAGAATATAAAATTAAAGAAGGAAAATTAATTTCAAACATTACATATTCAAGAACAGATGAATTGCCAAGTTTCATAAATAATGAGAGCTCTTTATGAAAAGGTTTTTATTTGTTATTGTGTCCATATTATTATTTGCTTGTAGCAATGACGATTGTTGTAAAAACAACAGCAGTAATAATCCTATCAACGATATGTCGTTAGTTGGAGAATGGGAGAACGAATACTTAAAATTTGTCTTTAATGATGATAATACGGGTTTTAGGGTTGATGATGAAGGGTATTGCCGCTATTTTGAATGGGAAAATGTAGATAATTTTATGTGCATCTACTTCGAAACTGAAAACGTGAAAAAAGATGTAGTTTGTACCGCATTTACAATAAATAATGAATTTTTAATTTTCGAAGCAGGGAAATTTGCAAAAGTGGAATAACCATTTAATAGTATGAACGCAGAAACGAAATATAACGATGCAATTTACGATACATAAAAATAAAAAATATTTTCAAAAAATTACAAATACTTGTTTTATTTTTAAAGAATATATTATTTTCAACAGTGATTATAAATTAGTAACAGGAGATACGATGTCGATTTTAACAAAAAACAAACCTTACGTTCCCAGAGACATAAGGAATTTATTTCCGGAGATAAGCCGACAAACCACTATGCTTTACTCCGAAGGTAGTGTCGAAGTTAAAATGGGACGTTATGTTGAGGAAGACGACATAAAAGCAAGTTTGGATAAAATAAGAAATTATAGGTTTATTTAAGTGATAGATTTAAGCGGTTATGCCGAAGACCTGAATAATTTTAACAAAGATTTCAAGCGGGCGGATAACCTTGCTCAGGATGTAAAACTTTTAACAGGAAAGGAAGTCATACCGGCGATTATACAGTTAAGATACGCAGGGTTTCATATATCCGAATTTCTGTTAAACGAAGATTCAAAATACTTAGAAAAAGCAAAGTCGCATGCTAAAAGAGCAGTTTTTGAGGCGGCAAGATATGGTATAGCGTTCTGTGGAGAAGCCATAAAAAAATTCCAAGAAATGTATCAAAGCGAAATTTTGCCAGATACCGTTACAAAATACTCCGAAAAAATGCTTATAGTTCAAAAAGCCAAAGACGGTGTACTTGTTGATGGAAACGAGGATGAGCGTGCAGATGCCTGCGAGTCTTCTTTCTATAAAATAAAATCAATTCTTGTCGAATTAATGGCGTGTCAGGACGTCTTAAACCAACGAGCCGAAGAAAAGGTAAGAGACAGAGAGCAAAAGAAAAAAGAAACGCAAAGATGGAAAATCATGTTTTTTATTGCTGTTGCATCTTTGGTTGTTATGGTTGTAAATGTGATTTTAAACGCTTAAAAAAAATTAACGGTTTAAACCACGTGCTTTTTAAACAATAGGCATAGAGGTATAAAACAGATTTGCTGCTATTTTGGGTGAAAGCTATACCAGAATACAAGAAAACCAATGACAAAAACCGATAAAATTTACCTCACAATAATATGCCGCCGTACTTTGCGATTAACTACTACGTAAGAATATTAAAATAATAATTTCCTTAATATAATATGATTGCATAAATTTGAAGTTATTTTATTCTTTTATAGAGGTCAAGATCAAAGGTTAAAATGTCTCGGTCAATTATTTCGTATAACTTATAACTTTCCCAATTATCTTTTTGATATAAATGAATATGGGTTTTATAAATTTCCCAAAAAAATAGTTCTTCGTCGTATGTGTATTTACCTGTCCCATTAGAATAAAATTCAATTATATAACTATTATCATTATCGACTCTTTCCCAACTCCCAATCAACAAAGAAGCGTCATTATTACCTCCACCCTCACATTCACAATTTTCACTTCCACATCCTACCAACAACAGACCAATCAAAACTGTTAAATATATAAGTTTTTTCATAAAAACAACTCCTAATTTAAGTAAATTTCACAAGAAAAATATTTTATGTTGTTTCCAAAGTGAAGACATCAGATATAAATTTGATAAAATTTTACGGAATACATCAAATGAACGTAAGAGATATAGTATTTT
>JAIRUI010000019.1 GCA_031254455.1 Chitinispirillales bacterium
TGTCTTCCTTCCTGTCTTCCTTCCTGTCTTCCTTTCCTTTCCGCCGCATCTTCAAACGACCAAATATCACGCTGCATCTTCAAACGTGATTCATATCGCATTCTCTGCTCCTTGTCGGCGCTTAACGCCTTCAATTCGTTAAACGCCGTACCTATCGCCTTATCTTTTTGCGCTGCAGACATAAATTCCTCCTCACTCTCCGAATTTATAAATTCAAGCCAATTTGCAAGCGGTTTATCTTTTTCATTCTTTATTCTTGACAAATCCAATATATGTATTTCTTGCAAATCGTTAAACGGAAACAATTCTTCTTTCTCTAACATTGAAAATATATTATGACACTTTTCAGATTCAAATATAAGCGAATGTTCTACTATAATTATTGAAATTACCGGTTTTATGTTCAAATATTTACCGGCGTTGCCTATTTGCTCAACCAACATCTGTGCCGAATAATACGAAATACGTGAACGAAATTCAGGTACGTTGCGAACCTGCATCTCAATATCTATCACCTCTTCGTTATCAAGTCTCGCTTTTACGTCCAATACGCTTAATTTATCATCTTCGTTCTTTTGCTTGTTTATTGGATTAAGTAATTGAACTTTATTGATTTTCTTCTCCAATACCGCTTCAAGAAGGGCTATCAGAGTTTTCTCGTTTCTTTGATCGCCAAAAAGCATCTTAAATACTATGTCGTTTTTGGGCGGCAGGATTTTGGGTAAATTGTCTTTTTCGGTCATTAGTTTCTCCCTTTACAAATAAAAAAAATACTAAACCGCACAAAGTTAAAAACGAAAAACTGAATATTAACGGAAATTTTTAAGGAAGACGCCTTGTGCAACGGTTTTTTATTCCCGTGTGCGGCGGAAACGTCATGCCGACAATTTAAGAACGGCTGAAAATTAAATAACTATAAAAAGCGTTTAGGCTTACAACGATAATCGGCAAATAGTTTTTCCGTTTTTCTTCACCAAAGCGACGCTTCTCTGTCGAAAATTCGGAATAACGCACCCGTTTCCAACGATTTCGCTCTCATATAACTTACGCCCGTTAATCGAATAAACCAAAATTTTAGCGTTTTTCACGTCATTGAACGTCAAAACTGTTCTGTTTGAATATTTCTGAACTGATTTTATCGAATAATTGTCAGTTTTTTGCTTTTTTTGTGAAATTATCGAAACAGGCGAAATTGCGCTGTCGAAACGTTCGTATTTTACCCAGTCGAATTCAGCCCAAAACGTATCGGCGGGCGCCTCGACAGAAAACGGTTTATCTTCCGCCGCCCAATCGTTTGTGTGCCAAATATTAAACATCAATCTTGCGGGTTTCTGTGTGATTCTTTCAATATTTCCGCCGTAATTCCAAAGAGTTATCGTATCACGGCTTTCAGGATTTATTATCCACCAGCGAATACTTTCGGGACGCCAGTCGAAGCCGTAAACATAAAACCTTTTCGACGCGTCAAAATCTTCTATAGAAGTAATATTTTCAGGAGAATTTTCTATGCCGGAAAGTTCAACTCCCGCCGAGCCGAGTTTCTCGCCGTAATTAGTCGTATAAATTTTACCGCTCGCAAGATTTACTATTCTGCTTATTTTTCTGCAATCGCCGCTTTCTTCATAATCGGTCCAAGCCGTCATATAAATTAACTGCGGATTGGCAATCAGCCATTCAAGATCGATTTCACTGTTATCGTTGAGTCCGTTTTTGTTGGCGTCTTTTTCCTGTTCACCGCCGCCGTATAAATCGCTGTAATACGTGTAAAATCCGACAACTCCGCCGACATTCGGCTGTTTTTGAACGTTTGGAATTTTTATCCGTGCGGAGTATTTGCCGAAATGCGTAAAAGATTGTGAAGAAAAATTTTGTCCTTGCCATGCACCCGCTTTGTCGGCCGGATCCATCGCCAATTTTATGACTTTCGCAGTATCTTCAATTTCGGAAGAAACGCCGTTTTCCCAAGCCCATTTCGCTTTATTTCCGCCGCTGCCGTAGTCAAAATTGATTAAGTTTAAATAATCAAAATATTCGCTAAATCCAATCGACGTTTGGGCAAAAGCCGACAAAATCATCGAAAAAACAAGTAAAAGAAACGCTTTTTTATTCATATTTTCCCTCCAAAATTCGCTTCACTCTCTTTAAATATACGTTTTATTTTCTTGTGAAATAATACTCTAATTATTTCCTTTTATCGATTAAAAATTTAGATTTTGCCGATTCCGGAGTTATTCCTCTTACGCTTCTTGGCAACGCCTGATTGTATTTCGTTATTACGTAGTATTCTCCGTATTCGTCTAAAATCGTTATCTCCGAACCTTGAACAAAATATTCTCCTAAAGAGTACGCATCATAACCGTTCTCCTTAATGTAAATATTTCCGTTTTGAACATACCATGTAAACGGATAATCTTCGCCGCCATAACCGGATTCATAATAATATTCTTTACCGCTTCCGTCGGAATTGAAAATAAAAAATCCAAAGAACCCGTATTCTTCTTCGTCATATACAAGTCAAGTCCCTACGACAGCCGGATCGATGTTTCCTTGCGGCGCATTAATTCTTTCCCCTTTTAGAACATATTTCACATACTCCTGCGTAACGTCAAGCGAACCGATTTTCACGCTTCCGCCGATGTGTTTGTAACCTTGATCATAGTAGTAATTGTCGGAATTATATTCATAAACATACTTGAAATTTTGAAAATCAAGCGTTCCTTTAAAATCTCCGTTAAACGTCACTTTTCCGTTAATTATCGCCGTGTCTTTCTCTATTGAAGAATACGGATTGTTAGTATATTTATAAAATTCAAATTTGGCTTTACCATAACCGCCGCCGAAATATAAATCACCGTTGTTTGAATAATCGTTATACTCCATAATTACTGTTATTGAAGTATAGCCCCCGCTGTTATTTCTCTGATGTATGACATTTTTTTTGACCGAACAATAACCGGATTCTTTTCCGTGATTTAATTCTTCATAGTTTTCTTTGTATTCATATCCTCGCGGAGCATTCTCTCCGTAATAAAATTCATCGATAAACGCCTTAAAAAACATATTCATGTTTTCGGCGTTCACAGCGGCGTTATTTCCCGAATGGACGCTTAACATACCGTTTGGATAGGCGGGAACGGAAGGCGTCTTAACGCTTATCTTGCCGTCGCCGTAATAGTTGTCTTTGTTTGAATACGGGTAATAAAAATCTTCAAGCAAATAGTCCGGCAAATTAACTTTGGTTTTCCCGTCTTTGCTTTCTACACGGAAACTCCCTTTTTTAATTCCGTAGTCAAACTCTTCACCATTATCCCAATTATCGTCATATCTATATTTTGAATAAAATTCTACGTTGTCGAAAACTACTTTCCCTTTGTATTCGCCTTGAAAATCTATCTTTCCGTTTATCTTTACAGTCAAGATCTCAATGTTATAATCCTTCTCGTATGTTTCGTTCCAAATCTCTACAAAACCGACCGCTCCACCCAAAAACAACAGATTATTATTTGAAAAATCAAAAAATTTGACAGTTCCGCTTTCACCTTCATAACCGCTTCCGCTTTTGCCTTCGCCTTTACTCGTTCTTTTCCAGTCTCCCGACTCGTCTTTGTTATATTCGGCATATCCGAAAGCGTCTCCTTCTATCCTATAAGAACCTTTTCCCGAATAGTTTCCTTTTCTGTATTCGTCGGGAAGCGCCGCTCTTTTGCCGCTATACAAATAATAATCTTGATAATAGCAGTCTAAAGCGGAAAGAAACATGTCGATAAATTCGTAAAGATTTCCATTAGTTACCGTATAATTACTCCCGTCGCCGCCTTCGGTTACCGAACCGCCGCTTACGTACGGCGGATCTTGTGGAATATTTATTCCGTTCCCGTTTTTCGACTCATCGTTGCTGCATCCCGTGATAAACAATATTATTCCTGCCAAAATTACTGAAAAACACAATTTTCTCATAAAAACTCCTTTGTTAAGTTGACGAGAAAACAAAAAAGCGAAGACATGCCTTATGTCTTCGCATATATTTATATAAAGTAAAACTTTAAGTAAATTCGCGTAATCACTTAGAAACCAATGAATTACATTGTATTTCGGGGGGGGGGGGGGGGGGGAACTTTAAAAAAAAAAAAAATTGTGTTTTTTTTTTTATTTTTTGTTCTTTTTTGGTTTTATTTTTTCAATAATTTTATAAGGGGGTCCAGATCCC
>JAIRUI010000020.1 GCA_031254455.1 Chitinispirillales bacterium
GGGTATGAAAAACGAGAGGAAGGTATCGAGGGTGGGTCGGGGGGGGGGTGGGCGAGACGGGTCGGCAGGGGCGTAAGTTTTAGTTGAGAATTGGGAATTCGTAACGCGTAATTATAGACAAATAAACGTAGCGGCATTAGAGATACGAAATTTTTCATCGCATTTTTGAAAAACAAAAGAAGAACAAATTTTGCCGTTTTGCTCATTGCTGTCAACTCTCTTTATACCAAGTATTCATGATGCATTACAATAAATATAATATTTTTTTCAGGCTTTTGTCTGATTTTTTTTATTTTTTGATTTTTTTTTATTTTGCGGCGAACGGCGAATGATATTTTTATTTTGCTGTAAGCCTTATGCAAGGGAAGAAAATATGAAAACGCTTGAAGAAATATTTACCCGATTAAATCTCAGCAAAGACGCTTTAATCCGCCTTTCCGATGAAAAATGGGAGAAAAAAGTACGTTTTCCAAGTAGAATTTCCCGTTTGTTAAAAAACAACATAAAACCCGCCGCATTTTTTTACTTTGACAACAAACCGTTAATATTGTTTTTTGAAAACCCGAAAGACAAAAACGCCTTACATCAAGCCATTTGGAACTTTAACGAATCGCCTATAGCGATAATTTTAGAAAAAGGAGTCGTTGAAATTTTCAACGGTTTCAAACTTTTGAAAGAAGAAAAGGTTTTAGAAAAAATAGGCGGATTTGATAAATTAAACGATTTTACTTATTTTGAATTAGTTACAGGAAAAACATGGGGAAAATACAGGAACGAATTATCCGATAAGAATCGAGTCGATTATAATTTATTGAATAATATAAAATTTGCAAGGGAATTGATTCTTGCGGAATTTTTCGCAGATGTTGACGACAAAATAAAAACAAAACTAACAAACGCTCTATTAGGTAAAACAATATTCGTACGTTATTTAATAGATAAAAAAGTAAAAATAAGTTTTGACGACAAGTCCCGTACATGGACAAACGACGACTTCTGCGAGTTGTTGAATAACCATGAAAAAACAAATAAATTTTTTAACCGTTTAGCCGATCCCGATAAAGGATTTAACGGTAATCTTTTCCCGATAGAAAACAGTGAATACGAACAAATTCCAATAACGGCGTATTCAATCATTAAACGGCTGTTAAAAAGCGAAGACATGGGGTCAGGTCAATTTTCTTTATTTGATTTGTATGATTTCTCAATTATCCCGATAGAGTTTATAAGTAACGTTTACGAATCGTTTATCGGAGTGGAAAATCAAGCAAAAGACGGAGCATACTATACTCCTTTGTTTTTGGTTGATTACATTTTGTCCGAAACGATTGGCAAACGACTTGCGGAAACAAACGATACAAACTGTAAAACGCTTGATCCCGCTTGCGGTTCCGGAGTGTTTTTGGTTGAAACGTTGCGAAAATTGATAGAAACGTATTTGCTGAACAACAAAGATATAAAAAGAGACGGCGATAATTTTAAATCCGCTATAAAAAAAATAGCCGAAGACAACATCTTCGGTATCGATAAAGACGAAAGCGCCGTACAAATTGCAAGATTTTCCGTTTATCTGACTTTACTGGACTATTTGGACCCGCCTGAAATAGAGACATTTAAATTTCCTAAGCTTTCAGGTAATTTTTTCTGTGACGATTTTTTTAACGAAAACGCACCTTTTAATCGGCTTAAAGAAAAAGAATTTTCTTTTATTTTAGGGAATCCGCCGTGGATGCGGGGGAAAAATGAGAAAAAAACGCCTTCTTATGTAAAATATATAAACGACAGACAAAAAAAAGAAAAAATAGAAAAAGAAGAACCGATCGTTGAAATCGGCAACAAAGAAATCGCGCAAGCGTTTTTATTACGCAGCGGTGATTTTTCGAAAGAAAACACAAAATGCGCTTTGATTGTAACAAGCAAGGTTTTATATAATTTGCAAGGTAAAGATTTTAGGAAATATTTTTTGCACAATTATTTTATTGAAAGAGTTTTTGAGATGGCTCCCGTAAGGCGGGAAATTTTTGACAAATCCAACGACAAAGCCATTGCGCCGGCTTGTGCGCTGTTTTTTAAATATGCGATTGGTCAAAACACGGACAAAAATTTTATCGAACATATCGCATTAAAACCAAGCCGTTTTTTTTCTATGTTCAAAATATTCACATTAAGCCGCAACGACGTTAAAATCGTGCAGCAAGATAGATTAAAAAAATACGATTGGATGTGGAAAGTACTTGTTTACGGTTCTTATCTGGATTTTAATTTTATAAAACGGTTATATGATGACTTTGATACCGTAGGCAATATTATTAATCAAGAACAAATAGTATTTAAACAAGGGATAAAGCGAAAAGACGGAAACAAACAAATTAAAGTATCGGAATTAATAGGAAAATCTTTTTTAGATACTCAAAAAAAACAGTTACAACCTTTCATGGTAGTTGATTCAACACAAAAATGGGAAAATGAATACGTAGGTTATGTTTATAAAGAGAATGAAAAACCATATATTGAATTATTCCAACCATATTCTTTGTTAATTACAGGCGGGATATTTAAAGATTTTACTTCCAATGCAGCCGTTAACAAAAAAGAAAGAATCTTTACAAGCTCTGTTCGTGCATTAAAAATAAAAGACGATAAACAATTAGACGTATTATATTCAATAAATTCAGTCCTCTGTTCGTCTGTATTTTCTTATTATATGCTTAATCTTGGAGCTTCATCGGGTATTGAAAGAGAAGAATCCGAAGATGCTGAAATTGAAAATATGTGGTACATTAAAATTCCAAATATTCTGTTAGAAGCCTCAAAAATAGAAGAATATGAAATACAAAAGAATAATATAAAAAACGTGATTGTAGAAAATATATCAGTAAAAGAGCGATGTGATACCATTGTTTTGTCACAATTGAAATTAAGTGTTGAAGAAAAAATATTGCTTGATTACGCGAACAACATAACAATTCCCATTCAAATGCGACACAAAGGTTACGAAAGGCATTTCCTGCCAATTAAATTGGATGATAATACATTAACTGATTACGCCGATTTGTTTATAGATCGTTTTGCTTCAAATTTTGGAAAAATCGGAAAAAGATTTATTGTTGAAATTTGGCATACACAGCAAATCATAGGAATGTTTTTTAAAGTTATTTCAGATTCAGAATATAAACAGAATATTTCTTTGATAGATAAACAAAAAGATTCAAGCGGTTTATTTCAAAAAGTAACACAACTTGGAACAGAAAGAATTACAGACAAATTGTTCGTTCAAAAAGACGTTAGAGGTTTTGAAAAGGACTATTTCTATATTTTCAAACCTAACGAAAAACGCTTGTGGCACAAAGCCATAGGGTATTTAGACGTTGATGAATTTTCAGACGCTATACTTAAAGAAGCCGGGAAAAATAATCATGAATAAATTCACTCTTAGCGCCACGAATTTCGTTTATAACTTTACTTTTTACAATCAAGAATTTGAAAATATTCTTAAAGAAATTATAGCATGTTACTATTGTATCGTTTCAGAAAATAAAAAATTACCAAGTAATAATGAAAATACTATTCGAGATATTATACTTAAAGATTATTTGAAAAATCGTACTTTTAAAGAAGCTCATTTTCCTTTGGATAAATATCTTTTTGACAAAGAAATATCAGAAGATGAAGGAAGGGTAGATATAAGAATAATGAATATCAAGCCATTTACTGATGATTATACATATTATATCATTGAATGTAAACGATTGAATAACGAAAACACAATCGGTGAAACAGGATTAAACGCAAAGTATATTTATGAAGGTATCGCTCGTTTTACTTCTAACAAATATTCTATGTATAAAAACACGGCGGGAATGATTGGTTTTGTGGTCGAAAAAATGGACATTCGTAAAAATATTTCAAATATTAGAACATTATTAAAACAAAATTTCAATGACATTAATACAGAACAAAACCTTAAATACAAAAAAATAGCATCGGGATTTGATTATTCTTATTTTTCAAAACATAAAATAAACGGGGTTTCAAAAATTATTTACCATTTAATGTTTGATTTTTCAGATAACATTACCCATGAAAATTTACTTTGAACATCACATGCCATACAAAAAACCAAATCATAAATCGCATATAATTAATGTTGAAAAACATCCGTTGTCTCCTTTTTTCCCAAGCAAGGCAAAATGGCTTTTTCTGGGAAGTTTTCCGCCCGGACGACAGCGATGGTCTATGGAATTCTTTTATCCTAATTTCCAAAACGACATGTGGAGGATTTTTGGGCTGGTATTTTTTGAAAACAAAGATCATTTTGTCAACGTTCAAGAAAAAACCTTTAAAAAAGAAGATATTACGTTATTTTTAGAAAAACGCCATATCGCAATGTACGATACCGCCCAAACCGTCATCCGGCATAAAAACAACGCTTCGGACAAAGAATTGGAAATTATTCAAGCGACCGATATGGAAAAAATCGTCAAAGAACTTTCGCATTTACAAAACATCGTCGTAACGGGGCAAAAGGCGTTAGAAACGCTGACATGGCGATTTGCAGAAAAAAACGTCCGAATAAATTCTCCCGCCGTAGGAACTTGCACGCCGTTTATTTTTGAAAACAGAGACTTGCGTTTATACAGAATGCCTTCTTCGTCAAGGGCTTATCCGCTCGCTTTGGAAAAAAAGGCGGCTGTTTACAAAAAAATGTTTGAAGCGGTTCTATGAAAATAAAAGCGAACACGGATAAATTTTCATTTTTATCGCAGAATATTTTTACTTTTTTATAAAATAAGTTGTATATTAAGGAAAAGAAGAGAATATTTTTTTAAGGAGAAAAAATGAAACGACTTTACAGAAGCAAAGACGACGTAAAAATCTACGGAATTTGCGCGGGTATCGCCAAAATTTTCAATTTAGACCCGACGATAGTAAGAATCGGAATGGTTATTTTAACGTTTGTCGCCGGAATCTTCCCTGTTATAACGGGATATATAATCGGAATGTTCATAATTCCCGAAGAAGGCGATTTGTCTTAAACTTGAAAGAGGTGCATAATGAAAAAAATCGAACTTGGAAAATCGGGATTGCAAATCCCAAACGTCGCAGTGGGTTGCATGCGCATTTCGTCAATGCCCAAAAACGAACTTAAAGCGTTTGTAGAATGCGCGTTGGAAACGGGCGCAAATTTCTTCGACCACGCCGATATTTACGGCGACGAAGCGGAAGGCGACAGTGAAAGCGCTTTTGCCGAAGCGATCGGAATGAACGGAGTTATTCGCGAGAAAATGATAATTCAAAGTAAATGCGGAATACGCGAAAATTCTTTTGATTTTTCTAAAGAGTATATTCTGAAATCGGTCGACGGGTCGCTCAAACGCCTTAAAACAGATTATTTGGACATATTATTGCTTCATCGTCCGGACGCTTTGTATGAGCCGGAAGAAATCGCCGAGACTTTCGATATTTTGCAAAATTCGGGAAAAGTGCGTCATTTCGGCGTTTCAAATCAAAAGCCTATGCAAATCGAACTGTTAAAAAAATTCGTAAAACAAAAGATTGCGGCGAATCAACTGCAATTATCCGTTACAAACGCAAATATGATAACGCACGGTTTTTTTGTAAATATGGAAACCGAACAGGCGATCGCCCGCGACGAAAGCGTTTTGGATTATTGCCGTTTGAACGACATAACGATTCAAGCATGGTCTCCGTTTCAATACGGATTTTTCAAAGGGGTGTTTATCGGTAGTCCGAAACATTCCAAATTAAACAAAAAACTTGACAAAATCGCAAAAAAGTACGGCGTTTCATCGACAACAATCGCACTCGCCTGGATTTTGCGGCATCCGGCGAAGATTCAGGCGGTGACGGGAACGACAAACGTAAGCCGCCTCAAAGAATGCTTAGCGGCGAGTGAAATAAAAATAACCCGTGAAGAATGGTACGAAATACTTTTGTCGGCTCCCGGAAATTATCTTCCGTAAAACGCTAAGATTTTCGGCAAAAAAACGATAATTCCGATTATTGCCGCTCCTATGGCGGCGATTAAAACCGCTCCTGCGGCGACGTCTTTCGACTTGCCTATAAGCGGGTGGTATTCGTCAGGCGAAACGCTGTCGCCCAAATGCTCTATCGCGGTATTCAGCGCTTCCGCTACCCAGACCGAAACTATAGCCAAAACAAGCATAGTCCATTCGACCGCGCTTACTTTCAAAAAAAGGCTTAGAACAACCACAAAAACAGTCATCAAAAAATGAATCCACGCGTTGTGCTGGGTGCTGATAATCAAAAATATTCCGTTCAGCGCGTATCTGACGCTGTCTATTCGTTTTTTTATGAAATTTATGACAGGCACAGTTTCTCCTTTTTTAAAACGGAAAAATAATATTTTTTTACTCTCCAGACCGAGGATGCGCCTGTTTGTAAGATTTTAACATTTTTTCTATGCTCGTATGCGTATAAATCTGGGTGGACGCAAGAGAAGCGTGTCCGAGCATTTCCTTTACGACGCGAATATCCGCACCGTTGTCGAGTAAATGCGACGCAAACGAATGACGCAAAATATGCGGACTTTTTTTCTTTGCCGAAGAAACCTTAGACAGTTCTTTGTTTACAATTTGGCGGATTCGGCGTACAGATAAAAGCGTAACGTCTTCTTTGTATATTCTTGCCCGTTTCCCAGTCAAATTATCATAATTTTTATATCGCTTACGCCCGCTTTTGGCTATTCGCGGGAAAATATGATCGCTCGGCTTGGCGCTTGTCGGCAAGTAGCGTTTCAAAAGTTCTATAACGACGTCGGTAATCGGCACTATCCGTTCTTTGTTTCCTTTTCCTATAACTCGAACGGTTTTGCTATAGAAGTCGAAACTTCTCTTTGTCAAATTATGCAGTTCCGAAACACGAATCCCGCTTCCGTAAAGCAATTCGATTATCAGCATGTCACGAACGTCAGGCGGTTTTCGGGAAATTTCTTCCTGTGAGGAATTAGTGTCGTTACAGTTATTATAACTGTCTCCAAGTTCCTGCATTTGCGGCTCGGTGATTATCGCAGGAATCGATTTATCAAGTTTTGCGACGGCGATTAAGCGCACAGGATTGAGCGATATTACATTTTCTCTACTGAGAAATTTACCGAACGAAAGTAACGAAGAGCGTTTTCTGGCTATAGTTTTTGCTTTTTGTCCTTCGTTTTTCAGAAAGTAAATAAACGAACGAACGTTTGTTTTCGTAAAAACTTTTTCCACGTCGTCGCCGTCCGTAATTTTTTGCATATCGCGAAATTGCAGCAAATCGCGTTTATATGCGTCAGCCGTATTTATCGAATAGTCCCGTTGTTTTTCGATATAACGCAAAAACGAATCGAGTGCGTCAATCCAGCGCATAATTTCTCCTTTTAATTAATAAAAATAATAATTCGCCCGTACAAAATGTATTTTTAAGAAAAGTCAAAGGAGCGCGGTTATGAAAAACTTTATTATCATTTTTTGTATTTTACTCGTCTTTTCAGGATGTTCAAAAAAGAAAAACGCTACGGATGTTAAAAATTATGTCGAACATTACATATCTCAACTAAAGGTTATTGAAAAACCGTCCAGCGAAAAGTTTAACTATCTTATGAATTTGATGCACAATTTTGACGCAAATTCAAACGATTCGTTACAGATTAACCTTCGCGACGCTATTTTAGAAACCATAACCGCAAATAAAACCGCAGGCGACGAATTTCGTGAACTTGCACTCAAAAAAAAGCCCGATTACATTGAAGACACCATCCAGATTCTGCTGGTTACCGCAACCGCGCTTTTGGGACAGTCATACGAAATGCGTACATCCGCGATAACCTCGCTAAATCGCTTTGTTGCACTGGGAACTCCGAGATTTTTCAGGGAATATTCGCTGCAAATGGAAAGGGCTATGAAAGTAAGCGAACAGGCGTTTTTCTTTCTGACGACCGCGCGCGTACGCCAGAGAGTGGTAACCGGCGATACTCTTGACATGACTATTGCGGAGTTTTTGAAAATTCCCGAATTGCCGCCTTTAGAGACTGTAAACAAAAACGTCGATTCAACGGACGCTTCCCAAATATTATATTCTCCCGAGGCAAAAATAAATAACAACTCGAAACCGGAGTAAAAACGTGATTAAAACAAATAATAACAAAGTTACCCCCCCCCCCCCCCCCCCCAAAAAAACGCCAAACCACCCTCCACAGGGGTGCTGCGACAGCAAGAA